>CANGYM010000001.1 GCA_947458145.1 Alphaproteobacteria bacterium
CCCGCCTGCGGTTTTTTCGTCTTGTTCCAGACGACGCACCAAAATGCGGTCGTGTAAGGGGCGAAAGTTCATAAATGTAACCTCTATTCATTTGCAATAAAAAACGGTGGCTGATCACCGCTAAGCCTTAGGTAGGCACGCCCCCCTAAGATGTCAAGGGCCGTTGCATTTTTTTCCCAGAACTTTACCCCCAGAACCTTACCCTTTGGCTTTTTCCACAAAGCTGCCGTCCCGTGTGTCCACGACCACTCTGGCGCCGGCCTCCAGATACGGGGGCACCATAATTTTTTCCCCGTTGGAAAGAATGGCGGGCTTATAGGACGATGTGGCCGTCTGGCCTTTGATGGTGGGCTCCGCCTCAACAATCTCCAGCACCACTGTTTCCGGCAGGGTGACACTCAGGGGCTTGCCATCGTAAAACAACACCGTCACATCCATGTCATCCTGCAAAAACGGCAAGGCATCACCCAAAATATCGCTGGGCAGGGTGATTTGCTCGAACGTTTCTTTGTGCATCAGGGTGATCATATCGTCCTGTAAAAACAGGAATTGATAGATTTCTTCGTCCAAACGCACGCGATCAATGCGCTCGGATGACCGAAAGCGCTCGTTCAATTTGGTCCCTTCGAGCAGGGCTTTCATCTCGGCCTGAATGTACGCGCCCCCCTTGCCAGGCTGGGTATGCATAGTTTTTAAGATGACCCATAATTTGCCCTTATGATTGACAATATTTCCGACTTTTAAATCGTTGGCGTTCACATCCATTGTGGATCCCCATATTGATTGATCAAACCATCCATGTGCTGCAACGCGGCCCCAACGTCGTCCCAAATGCCGCTGCAAAGGGCAACAGCGCGGGGACCTGCGCTGAGGATATCTGGCACAGCGCTTAGCTGTATGCCACCAATGGCCACACTTGGCAAGGGGGCATGGGCCTGCAGGTGATTCCATTCCCCAAACAGATCCAAAGTGGCGCGGGTTTTTGCCTGTTTCGTCGAACTGGGATACAGGGCCCCAAAGGCCACATAACTGGCCCCATCGTCTTTGGCCCGCACCGCCAGGGCAATGTCGTTATAACACGAGGCCCCGATGATGGACCCCGCAGGCATTTGGGCCCGCGCCGTGGCCACGGGGGTATCCTCTGACCCCAAATGCACCCCATCACAGCCCAAACTGGTGGCCAGAACGGGATCATCATTCAGAATCAAGGCCACCTGATGCGCCCGACAAAGGGGCTGGACAGCGTGCACAGCCTGTGCAATCGTTGACTGTGGGGCGGATTTCAGGCGAACCTGAAACGCCGTCACAGCGGGGTGGCTGCAGATCATGGCGATATCCCGCAACGGGGGCAGGACATCGGGCGGAGAGAGAACATAAATCATGTTAAAAAAATACCCAGCCCTGAATGTGTGTTAACCTTTTTTTTAACAATACCTAGCAAAGTGTGACTATGTCGATCCTTAAAAAATCGCAACATAACAAAAGAAGAAAAAACACCTTAGGAGTGCTTGGCATGTTTTCACGACTTTTTGGAAGAATTTCGTCTGATATGGCCATTGACTTGGGAACGGCCAACACGTTGGTTTATGTTCAGGGGCGCGGGATCGTGCTGAATGAACCTTCGGTGGTTGCCATCGCCAACGTGAAAAACAAAAAAATTGTTTTGTCCGTCGGGGCCGATGCCAAACAGATGTTGGGAAAAACCCCCGCCAACATTACGGCGATACGCCCGCTGCGCAACGGCGTGATTTCGGATTTTCATATCGCCGAGGAAATGATCAAACACTTTATTCAAAAAGTGCATAATCGCAAAATGTTTGCCAACCCACGCGTGGTGATTTGTGTCCCCTCCAGCGCCACAGAAATTGAACGCCGCGCCATTCAGGAATCCGCCGAACGTGCCGGTGCGCGGGCGGTTTATTTGATTGAGGAACCCATGGCGGCGGCACTGGGCGCCGGCATTTCTGTCACCGAGCCCAAAGGAAGCATGGTGGTGGATATTGGTGGGGGCACCACAGAGGTGGCCGTCACATCCCTGGGGGGATTAGTGTATGCCCGATCCATTCGGGTTGGGGGCGATATTATGGATGAAAACATCATCAGTTACGTGCGCCGCACATGCAGCCTGTTGATTGGTGAGGCCACGGCCGAGCGCATCAAAATAGAAATTGGAACGGCCATCAAACCCGCCTCGGGCATTGGTAAAGTCATCAAAATCCGTGGCCGCGACATGGTTGAGGGCGTGCCAAAAGAAATCGAAATTAACGAAAAACAGGTGGCCGAAGCCCTGTCCGAGCCCATCACCGCCATGATTGAGGCCGTGCAAGAGGCCCTGGAACACACCCCCCCCGAATTGTCCGCCGATATCGTGGATCACGGTATTTTGCTGACAGGCGGGGGCGCTTTGCTAAACAATCTGGATAAATTGTTGCACCAGGCCACGGGCCTGCCCGTCATCGTTGCCAAAGACCCCCTGAACTGTGTGGTCTTGGGTGCCGGCAAATGTCTGGAAGAAATGCACACCATGCAGGACGTTCTGGCGGAGGCCTAAAAACGGCGAAGGGGCAGGTTTTTGGCCTGCCCCCCCTAAAGGGCCTATCCCTTTTGGGTCTCTTGAGGTATATCAAGGGTGATGACCCTTGTTGCAAGGCCACCGGAAGGGGCCACTTGTAGGCATTCCCATCCTTCTGGGACCTCGATGGCAATTGAGGCCTCAAAGGGGGAAGATACTTTATGATCCCCTTTACCTAAACTGCCGCGAGTGAACTGGCACTCGAGGCAGAAAGTGATTTGAGCCATTCAAAGAAGTGGCGAGTGTGCCCCCTGATTATGATGTGATGTGATGTGATGTGATGTGATGTGATGTGATGTGATGTGAATCACATTTTGGAAATTTTTTTGGGGCGTCCACTGAAAACCACAGGAAAACCATGGCGGCGGGGGCAAGGGTCTTTCCCCATAGGCAACCTTCGCCTATAGTGGCGTTATGACCCTGAACGATGATTTTTTGGAACGTTTGCGTGAATCCGTGCGGATCGAGGATGTTATCCGCGCCCGCATCCCCCTGAAAAAAGCAGGACATGAGTATAAGGGGTTATGTCCGTTTCATACCGAAAAAACCCCGTCCTTTCACGTCATTCCCAGCAAACAATTTTTTCATTGCTTTGGCTGTGGCGCCAGCGGTGATGTGATTAAATTTGTGAAGGATTTTGATAAGGGGGGATTTTTAGCAGCGGTGAAAACACTGGCGGATCTGGGGGGATTGACGATACCCACAGCGGAAACCGCCCCCGCCCCTGCTGAGGATACGCGGTATTTTACGCTGTATGAACAGGCCAGTGCCTTTTATCAACATACCTTGGCCAGCGACGGCGCCGCCCAGCGGTATCTGACCCAGCGGGGCATAACCGCCGCCAGTGTGAAACACTTTTCTTTGGGCTTTGCCCCCGATGCATGGGATGCCCTCAGCCGGTTTTTGATGACCAGAGACCACCGCCCCCACGATATGGTGGAAGCAGGGCTGTGCGTTCAAAAGGATCTAAACCGCGCCCCCTTTGACCGTTTTCGGCACCGTTTGATGTTTCCCATCCAAAATCGAAAAGGGAAAGTTGTGGCCTTTGGGGGCCGAACCCTGCCCGGGGGGGGCGTTACGGATCATGCCGATGCCCCAAAATACCTGAATTCCCCAGAAACAGAGTATTTTCAAAAAAACCGGATGCTCTATGGGTTGTTTCAGGCGCTGCCCACGCTGAGAAAAACCCGCCGCGCCACCGTGGTTGAAGGGTATACCGACGTTATCCTGTTGCACCAACAGGGTTACACCGATGCCGTGGCCCCGCTGGGGACGGCGTTTACGGAAACCCAAATGTCCATCCTGTGGTCCTTGGTGGATCAGATTGTGGTGTGTTTTGATGGGGATGCCGCCGGCATGCGGGCAGCCGAGCGCTGCATCCAGCGTATTTTGCCGGATTTGCGCCCCGAAAAATCCATCGCCATCATGATGATGGATGTCGGCGAAGACCCCGCCAGCCTGATGGCCGCAGGGGGACAGGCCCGCTGGGATCAAATGCAAAATCATCCCCTGTCGATTCTGGATTTTTGGATGTGGATTCATCGCCAAACCTTGGCCGGATCAGGACACGACCGCGCGGCCCTGATGAAACAGCTGCTTTCGGATTGCGACGTGATTCGGGATCCGGACTTAAGGGCTTTTTATAAACAAGATATTCGGGATCGTTTTTACCACGCGCGACGCGTCCCCTCAGCATTGTCAAAAAAACAACCCTTTGCGGGGATGGGGGGGCCCCTGCCCTCCCCCAAAGCCAATTTGGATCGGATGTGTTGCGCCCTGCTGGCGGATTTGGCCCATCATCCAGAGTGGTTAGAAGATGCCGCGGAACTTTTGGGGCATTTGACGTTTCCCAACCCCCTGATTGATGCCATTCGGGGGCGCGTGGTGGACATGGCGGTTCAGGGACTTGACAAAACAACAGACCAACCCTATATCAATCCATCCCAGTGGATTCAGAATGCGCTTCCGGCGCTGGAACTTTGGAAATCAGACGCTGTCATGCCCCAGTTGTTTTTAAAGCCATCCCATGATGTTTATGATCTTTGGCATGAAAGTTGTCTGAAACTGAAACGAAGTTTAGACCTGTCTCAATCTCGGCAAAAAAAGGCCGGAAGGCCCCTGCGATGAAACGTTTTTTTAATGGTTTTCTGAACTAATCACCCCTGAACCCTTATCGGAGCCTGTAAACCCCAATGGCCGAAAAAAAACATTTGGATACCATGGAAACTGAAGAGGTTTTGGGATCTTCGGGGATTTTAACCTTTGAAGAATCCTTTAAAAAACTTCGGAAAATTGGAAAGCTCAAAGGCTATATCACCTACGATCAATTAAACGATATTTTGCCAACCGAGGCCTTTTCGTCCGAACAAATCGACGAAGTCATCGCCAAAATCGGGGCCGCGGGCATTGATATCGTGGATGATGATGATCTGGAGGGTCTGGAGGAAGAAGAAACCGCCAAAAACAAACGGCGCAAACCCACCGACGATGATGATGACGGTGATGGGGGATCTTCAGAGGCCTTTGTCGGCGAAGAGCGCACATCCGGAAACATCGATGATAGTTCGGTTTCCCACTATGATGACCCTGTTCGGGTGTATCTGTCCGAAATGGGCAATAAGGGCCTGCTATCCCGCGAAGGTGAGGTCGAAATTGCCAAACGGATCGAGGCTGGTCGTGAACGCATGATCGGCGGGATTTGTGAAAGCCCCCTAACCATGCTGGCCATCAGTGCGTGGTATGATGCCTTGACTGAAAACAAAATTATGCTGCGGGATGTTATTGATTTGGAAGCCACCTATGGGGCTGACGGCGAGGCACCGGCAGAGTTATTGGAAAGCTTGCTGCCCCCTGAAGAATTAAAAAAAGACGATGAATCCCCAGCCACGGAAGATGTGCGTGCTGAGCCCGAGTCTTCCCCTGAATCCCCCGCGACAGACGAAACCGAAGAAAACGCAGAAAAACCTGCCCGAGACGCTGATGAGGACGAAGACGACGAAGAGGATACCGAGGGTTTTGGTGTGTCCCTGTCTGCCATGGAAGAGCGTTTAAAACCCCAAGTTTTGGAAACATTCAAAAAAATCAGTCTGGTTTATGAAGATTTACGGGCCCTGCAGGAAAACCGTATTGAACTGTTACAAAAAGGCCACACGCTGCAACCAACGGAAGAAGAGGCCTATAACACCAAACACAAAGAAATCGTCACGCTGCTGGAAAGCATCCATCTGAATAACGAACGTTTGGAACAGTTGGTGGAACAACTGTATGGCATGAACAAATCCCTGATGCAGCAGGAAGGGAAGCTGTTGCGTCTGGCCGAAAAATGCAAAATCAAACGCAGTGACTTTTTACAAAGCTATTTTGGATCCGAACTGGACCCCACATGGGTGGATCGCATGGCGGATCGCAAATCCAAGCCTTGGCAGATGTTTATTGAAAAATACTGCGATGAAATTACCGCAACGCGGGAAATGATTTCGGAAATTTCCGCCCAAAGCGGCCTGCCCATTTCGGAATTTCGCCGCGTTGTCCAAACCGTTCAGCGTGGCGAGCGGGAATCCAACCGTGCCAAAAAAGAAATGATCGAGGCCAACCTGCGCCTTGTCATCTCCATTGCCAAAAAATATACGAACAGGGGACTGCAATTTTTGGATCTGATCCAAGAGGGCAACATTGGCCTGATGAAGGCCGTGGATAAATTTGAATACCGCCGAGGCTACAAATTTTCCACCTATGCCACATGGTGGATTCGTCAGGCCATCACACGGTCCATCGCCGATCAGGCCCGAACCATTCGGATCCCTGTTCATATGATCGAAACCATCAACAAAATTGTGCGCACATCGCGCCAAATGATGCATGAAATTGGCCGCGAACCCACACCCGAGGAATTGGCGGTCAAGCTGCAAATGCCGCTGGATAAAGTGCGCAAAGTTATGAAAATCGCCAAAGAGCCCATCAGTCTGGAAACGCCCGTGGGGGATGAAGAAGACAGCTCCCTTGGGGATTTCATTGAGGATAAAAACACCATCATTCCGTTGGATGCCGCCATTCATGCCAACCTGAAGGACACCACCACCAAAATCCTCTCCACCCTGACGGCCCGTGAAGAGCGCGTTTTGCGGATGCGTTTTGGTATCGGCATGAACACGGATCACACGCTAGAGGAAGTGGGCCAGCAATTCTCGGTCACCAGAGAGCGTATCCGCCAGATCGAGGCCAAAGCCCTGCGGAAACTGAAACACCCCTCGCGGTCCCGTCAGCTGAGAAGTTTTTTGGATACATGATCGCGGCCAAAGGACAACAGCAAGGGACAAGGCGCTTGCCCGTGGAAACATACTCTTGTAGGGTTGTTTTTTTATTGGGATGATCCCCATGGTTGCTCGGGTACGAACCTCTAGTTTTTATGGCATGGATGTGCTGGACATTGACGTTCAGGTGCATTTGGCCAATGGGGTTCCTGGTTTTCAGATTGTGGGACTGGCGGATAAGGCGGTGGCGGAATCCCGCGAACGGGTACGCTCTGCCCTGCATGCCATTGGCATGGCCCTGCCCCCCAAACGAATCACTGTTAATTTATCACCGGCGGATGTCCCTAAGGAAGGCAATCACTTTGATTTGCCCATTGCTTTGGGTCTTTTGGTTGGCATGGGTGTCATTCCCCAGGGGGCCATTGATACCTATTATGCCATGGGCGAGCTGGCCTTGGACGGTCTCCTCACCCCCGTCAGTGGCATTTTGCCTGCTGCCGTCCATGCCAACGCGCAGGGATGCGGCCTGATTTGTCCTGAAGGCAACGGCAGCGAAGCGGCTTGGGCCGGCGAGCTGTCCATTTTGGCGCCGGATTCCTTGGTGGCCCTGACCAACCATATCCTGCAGCGCCAACGCCTCAGCCCCCCTCAACCTTTGGCCCAAGATGCCAGAAAACCCCGCGGGGATTGGCGCGACGTGCGGGGCCAAGAAAGTGCCAAACGGGTCATGGAAATTGCTGCCAGCGGGGGGCACAACGTTTTGCTTTCGGGGCCCCCGGGGGCGGGAAAATCCCTGCTGGCATCGCGCATGACCACCATTTTACCGCCGCTTTCCCCCGAAGAAGCCCTGGAAGTCAGCATGATCCACAGCATCGCCGGACAGCTGAAAGAAGGGATGCTGATTATGGAGCGCCCCTACCGTGACCCCCATCACTCGGCGTCCATTCCTGCCCTTGTAGGGGGTGGCATTCGCGCCAAGCCAGGGGAAATCTCGCTGGCCCACCAAGGCATTTTGTTTTTGGATGAGCTGCCGGAATTTCAGCGGGCGGCCCTTGATTCTTTGCGCCAGCCCCTAGAGACCGGATACACCACCGTTTCGCGGGCCAACGCCCATGTGACCTATCCCGCCAACATTCAGTTGGTGGCGGCCATGAATCCCTGTCGCTGCGGCTATTTGACGGATGTTGAGCGAGCCTGTTCCCGCGCACCGGCATGCGGAGAGGACTATACGCGCCGCCTTTCAGGTCCCCTGCTGGATCGTATTGATTTGCGTTTGGATGTGGAACCCGTGAAGCCCTATGAACTCAGCCGCATTGCCGCGGGGGAAGACAGCGCCACCGTCCGCGCACGGGTCACGCGGGCGCGGGATGTGCAGCGCCAGCGCTATGCCCCCTATCAAAAAAAATTGAATGCTGACATTGACGGGGATTTGCTGTACGCGCAAACCGCTTTGGATGGCCCAACCGAAACCTTCCTGCAAAACGCAGCGGAAAAATTGCGCCTGTCGGCACGGGGTTACAACCGCGTTCTGCGCGTGGCCCGCACAATTGCGGATATGGCAGAATCCGAACGCATTGCCATGCCCCATTTGCAAGAGGCTCTGAGTTACCGACAAGGATAAACCTTAACCCCCTGGCTTTAACCGATCCGATGTCATGATCACTGCCGGTGGTCGTTGTTGCTTGCCCAACAACCACCGATCATGCAGCCATAGCCAATCCTGCGGCGTTTCGCGAATCCAGCTTTCCATTAATGTGGCCGCCCGCTGAATCAGATCCACCCTGCGGTCCCGCCCCTGCAGATCAGGGTTGCCCACCATGGGCGGATATAACGTAATGCGATGATGGGCGGGCCCCAAACGTTCACACCGCGCCGGCATCAAGGGCAGGTTATAACGTAAAGCCAGCTCAAACGGGGTAGAGGGAAATTTGGTCTGATGCCCCAAAAACATCACATCATCCCCGTGGCGTGTTTTTTGATCAATCAAAAACCCTAGGTTTTCCCCCGCTTTAATACAGGCGACAACCTCCCGCGCGGTGCTCTTGGCCACAAAGCCCCCTGGAATTTGGCTGCGAATCCGCTGGATCAGGGTTTCTAAAAATGGATTGTTGGACGGTCGATAAAACCGACGAAACGGGGCGCCATAACGCGCCGCCACCGCCGCAAACAATTCCCAATTCCCAAAATGCCCGCTGATAAACAAAACGGGGCCATGGCTGGCCACATAGTGAAAATGCTCTTCCCCCACAATCTCTAAATAGGAATCCGGCGTTTCCGGATTGAAAAAAGCCTTCCCATGGGGAAATTCCCCCACAACCATACCCAGATTTTCCCAAACGCGACGGGCCATGTCCTGAGGGTTGTCACACTCTGGCAAACCAAAAGCCAGATTCCGCAGCAACAGATCCTGCTTTCTGGTGTATGGCCCCAAAGTTTTGGCGATCCACCCCGTGATGCGGGCGGCACGCTGGGGGGACAACACCCGCAATCCATAAAGCAAAGAGGCACAAACGCTGCCAAGGGCCGCCTGTAGGATCCGCTGTGCGGGAAGGACGCTGGCCATGCCCCTAATGCAAACCCGTGGACCCAAAGCCACCCGCCCCACGTTCCGTGGGGGGTAAAGTGTCCGTCGGGGCAAAGGCCACCTGAACATAGGGGGCCACCACCATCTGGGCGATCCGCATACCGCGGGTGATGACAAAGGGCTCCCCGCCCAAATTGATCAACATGATTTTGATTTCCCCCCGATAATCCGCATCAATGGTCCCAGGGCTGTTTAAACACGTGATGCCATGCTTTAACGCCAAGCCGGAGCGGGGACGAATCTGGGCCTCAAACCCCTCTGGCAGAGCCATAGCCAAACCTGTCGGGATCAGGGCGCGTTCCATAGGACGCAGAACAATCTCTTCCCCCTGTCCCACAGCTGCCAGCAAATCCACACCGGCACTATGCGGGGTTGCATACGCCGGCAAGGGCAAATCCCGCGCGTGATCCAAAATCTGAAGGGGGATGGTGGTCACAAAATTTCATCCTCTCGGTGGGTTCTTTCGTGACGTTCGTGACGTTCTTGGGCCTCGATACACAGCGTTGCAATGGGACGGGCTAACAGCCGGCGCACCCCAATGGGCTCGCCTGTTTCTTCACAGTATCCATAATCCCCGCTGTCGATGCGGGCAATGGCCAGATCAATTTTGCCCAGCAGTTTCCGCTGCCGATCCCGTGTGCGCAGTTCAATTTCCTGCTCGGTTTCCAGTGTGGCGCGATCCGCATCATCGGGCTGGCGCAGCTCTTCCTGACGCAAGTGATCTAGGGTTTCGGTGGCTTCTCGAATAATCTCTTTTTTCCACAGCAGCAATTTTTCCCGAAAATAGGCGAGCATCAGCTCGCTCATGTAAGGTTCTTGATCCGTGGGACTATAATCGGGCGGCAAAAGGGGTTGTGTCATAACGTGGCATCCTTTTTTTCCTAAAAAACCATGCAGGCTATGCCACAAAAAGGACAAAAAAACAAGCCTGCTGTCAAAATCATCCCTTGACCTCAAAAGCCCGTGGTTTATTGTAGGAAAACGTTTTTTTTAAAGCCATCCCATCGTTTATGACCGTTTCTTTTGAATCCCGCCGCAGCATAGAACAGGTTGAAGAAGGCCATGATTTGGCGCCGAAATTTGACGAACATGGCCTGATCCCTGTGGTGACCACATCTGCTGACACCGGCGAGGTGTTGATGCTGGGCTATATGAACGCCGAAGCTCTGCAAAAAACCATCGAAACAGGGCAGGCCCATTATTATAGCCGCAGCCGCAAAATCCTCTGGCATAAAGGCGCCAGCAGCGGCCTTTTGCAACATGTCACAGAAATGCGCATTGACGATGATCAAGACGCTGTATGGCTTAGGGTCACCATCGGCGGTAATCTGGGGGAGGCCAGCTGCCACGTCGGTTACCGCAGCTGTTTTTACCGCAGCATTCCCCTAAAACCCCTTTCAGAAAAAGTCACTCTGACCTTTGAAGAAACAGAGAAAACCTTTGACCCCGTTGCCATTTACGGGGATGTTCCCAATCCCACCATTTTATAAAGGCTGTCTGTATGCCCCACCAAGGCCTGAACTTTGACGAACCTTTGCTGTTTGAATTGCCGCCGGAATCCTGCGGTGTTGACCTGCCCCACCCGCCTAAGGTGCAGGATCGTTTGGGGACCATGGCCCGCCTGAATCCCCCTGCCCTGCCCAATGTGTCAGAGCCGCGGGTGGTGAGGCACTTTACCCGTTTGTCCCAAAAAAACTTTTCCATTGATTCTGGGTTTTATCCTTTGGGATCATGCACCATGAAGCATAATCCCCGACTAAACGAACAAACCGCCCGTTTGCCAGGGTTTTCCAACATTCATCCTTTGCAAGACATAGAGACTGTTCCTGGCGCGGTGGCCCTGATGGGGGAATTGTCCGATTTCCTGAAAAATTTAACGGGGCTGGCGCATGTGGCCCTGTCCCCCGCGGCGGGGGCGCACGGGGAATTATGCGGAATGCTGACCATCCGCGCCGCCCTGCATCATCACGGCCATCACGAAAAAACCGTTGTTCTGGTCCCCGAATCCGCCCATGGCACAAATCCAGCAACCGCCGCGGCGTGTGGCTTTACCGTGCGCAACCTGCCCGCCAATGATGGGGGACGATTGGATTTGCAGGCGTTTTACAACGCCCTGAGCGATGACGTTGCGGCCATCATGCTGACCAACCCCAACACATGTGGGTTGTTTGAAGATGATATTATAAAAATGGCAGAGGCTCTGCATGCCAAGGGTGCCTATGTGTACTGCGATGGGGCCAACTTTAATGCCCTGGCAGGGGTGGTCCGCCCAGGGGATCTGGGTGTGGACGCCATGCATATCAATCTGCACAAAACCTTCTCCACACCACACGGCGGAGGAGGACCTGGCAGCGGTCCCGTTGTGTTTTCCGAAGCGCTCGCCCCCTTTGTCCCCCTGCCTTGGGTTGTGGGCAATGCCACCGATGGGTATCGCATGCTGAGCACACCCACAGACGAAGCCGCCCATGCCACAGGACGAATCAAGGCATTCTGGGGACAGTTTGCCACGTTTGTCCGGGCCTTAACCTATATGAAAAGTTTTGGCACTGCGGGGATTGCGCAGGCCTCGAAAGATGCCGTTTTGAACGCCAATTATATCCGATCAGGCCTTTCGGATGTTTTGCATCCTTCTTTTGATGGCCCGTGTATGCATGAGGTGTTGTTTGACGAATCCAGCCTGAAACCCCTGGGCCTGACCACCATGGACGCAGCTAAAGGATTGATCGATAAAGGCTTTCACCCCATGACGGTCTATTTCCCCTTGGTTGTGCAGGGGGCCATGCTGATTGAACCCACAGAAAGCGAATCCCAGCAAACCTTGGATGACTTTATGGTTGCCGTGCGGGATGTTCTGGCCATGTCCCCAGAATCCCTGAAACATGCGCCTCAACACACCCCACGGCGACGTCTGGACGAGGTTCGCGCCGCCCGAACCCCTGTTTTAACGGCCTCTCGCCGTTCGGCCCCTCAACACGTATAAACGTAACCGCCAGCGATCCCGCTTCAAAAGCCATGGGCATAAATCTCTTTTTAACCATCCCTGTGCCATAGCTAAGGAATGAGGGATAACCGTGACCAGCTGCATGCCATTAAAAAAATTTCCCTGACCGAGGCCGTCACCTTTGGTCAAGGGGATACGGTGGACTTTACCAATCCTTTGCCACCGTTTTCTTTTGATCCGCATATCACCGCCTACGCCACGCAGAAACACAACGAAATTGCCTATGTCATGGCGCCGCATATTGTGCCTCGGTTTTCCCTGATGGAGACACAAAACAAAATTGAGAATCCCCATCTTCTTCAAGGGTATGCCGCCCATCCTATTCGGGTTCAAGAGACTCCCTACAGCCAAACCCTCATCATCGCCCAAAAACCTGGGGACATTTCTTTAACCTCACAAGAGGCTCGGAATTTTTTCCAAATTCACAAAAATGTGGCGGAATGGTTGATTAGGCCCATGGTTAAGATTTTGAGGGATTTTGAAGAGCTGAATTTAACCCATCGGGCTATCCATCCGGCACGCATCACCTTCGATGATTTTTCGTTTCAAAACCTAAACCTCGGATATGGTTTTTTGACACCCCCCGGTTTTTTACAACCCGCTTGCTATGAACCTCTGCAAACCTGCTTTGCTGAACCCACAGCCCGTGGGGCAGGCCACCCAAGCTATGATTTGTATGCCTTGGGCGTCACCATTCTCTCTTTGTTCAAAGATCCAAAATTTTTACAACCCCTTTCGTTTGCGGACATAAACAAAAGACGGCTCAGCGAAGGAAGCTATGCTTTTTTTCTTGAAAAACAAATGTTCTCCGAAAGAATTACCGAGCTTCTTAAGGGGCTTATTTGCGATGATCTGAGCCAACGCTGGACCCCTGATGATTTGGAATCTTGGGCTGATTTTAATAAAGTCCACGCGCGTTACCGCCCCCCACAAAAGAGCGCAACCAAACCTTTTGTATACCAAGGTCAAGAATACAACAGCCCTGCCTTGCTCATTCACCAAATGGGCACAGACCACACTTGGGCCCAGGATGTTATTTTTTCTGAAGATTTCCGTGTTTGGATGCGTCGCAATGCCGGCCAACATGAAAACACTGTTGGCATCGAAGACGCCAAGGCTTCTGCCTCTCGCACCGAAGCCAGTATACGGCAGGATGCTATTGTCTCTTATTGCCTTATGGCCTTGGATCCTGAGCGTCCTCTTTATTTTAAGGGCCTTGTCTTCACACCGGACGGGATTGGGGATCATTTGGCGGCCTACTTCTATGACACAC
The DNA here is from genome assembly GCA_947458145.1 of Alphaproteobacteria bacterium. GTDB lineage: Bacteria > Pseudomonadota > Alphaproteobacteria > JAJTHO01 > CANGYM01 > CANGYM01. The sequence continues at coordinate 13,681 of CANGYM010000001.1, forward strand.
AAAAGCGTTCTGATACTGCTGCTTTGCTCAGCAGCAAAGCCCCCTTGTTCTGGCTTTCTTTAAAAGAGCAAAAGTCCCCCCAGGTTCTGCGTTTTAACAAACTGTATCAAGAATCAGCCAATTTTTTATCCAAACGCGGCATAGGATTTGGGATAGAGCGCTGCCTTTATGAACTCAATCCCCATGTCCCATGTCAGAGCCCCCTTTTGAATACAGTAGCGATGTATGATCGCACTGATATGCTGGAGGCTCTTAATCATTACGCCGCGCATAATCCGGGGCAACTTTCTGCGAAGCTTCCCATAGACCGTCATCTTATGGCTTATGCCGCCACACACTATGATTTTATTAAAGATGATTTTCTAAACGCCTTTCCCGATGAGAGGGCCCCCAAAGAACAAAAAATCATCGGATGCCTTCGTTTTCTTTCCTTAATTGAAAAAAACACCAATACTCAACCTTTAAAAGATCTGTATTATTGGGTGCATGATCTTAGTTTACAAAGCATCGGTATTTACCGATCAAAAAAACGGCGTGACATGATCCAAAAATTGCTGGAATCTCAGCGCAACCCCTGTCTCATCGATCGTCTTTTGGATTGGATTGACAATACGGCTGAAAAAAAAGCGGACATGGATGAATTTATGGATGCCAAAAAGCATCATATTTATACGGTCCATAAAATCAAAGAGTGGCAGTTTAAACTGGACAATATCCGAAGCGTATCCCGTGATATTTGCGATAATTTTTCGATTTTGTTAGCGGCCTTGGGAAGCCTCTTTATGGCCGCCCTTTATCTTTTTGTTTAAGCAAGGTTGAATTCTTTATGTCAAAAGCGAAAACACCGCGTAAAGCGCCCAACTATAAAAAACGAAACCTCATCGTCAAAATTTTGTTTTTTATAGTTGTTTTGATCATTGGCGGTATTTCTTTTGGGGCCTTTATCATGACACTTTTTGGGGCTCTGCCGACTTTTGCAGCTTGGTATCGCGATAACAACCCGAGAAAATCCCTAGGCTACACCGTTGGTTTAACCAACACCACCTGCATTTTTCTGGTCATTAAAGATCTCTTGCCCATGGGACAGCATTTGACGCAGGCTATGCCTTATTTACAAAACCCTTGGTATTGGTGCATGATTTATATAGGGGCCGTCGTTGGCTATGGTATCCACAACATGACCCCCAAGATTGTCATCAAAACATTGCGCTGGAATTTTCAGGGAAAAATTCAGGAACTCAAACGAACCCAACATCAGCTGGTGCAGCAATGGGGGCCGGATGTGGTGGGGGAGTAAAAAATGGTCAACATGACCCGTATCGCTATTCTTCTGCCGTGCTACAACGAAGCGCCAACCATTGACGGTGTGGTTAGTGAATTGCGATCTGTTATGCCTGAGGCAAGCGTTTACGTATATGACAACAATTCTCGTGATAACACCGCAGATCTTGCAAAAAAAGCAGGGGCCATTGTTCGATCTGAGAAACGCCAAGGCAAAGGCTATGTGGTGCGGCGTATGTTTTCGGACATTGAAGCTGATGTTTATGTGATGCTAGATGGGGATGCAACATACAATGTTCATGACCTTCCTAAAATGGTGGCCCTGTTAACCGACGGTTTTTATGATATGGTGGTTGGCTGCCGTGTGGCCCAAAATAAACTATCTTATCGACAAGGGCATAGCACAGGAAACAAGGTTTTCAATGCTTTGCTGAAAATTTTTTTTAACAGCCCCTTCACGGATATTTTTTCGGGCTATCGGGTCTTTTCACGTCGGTTTGTAAAATCGTTTGTACAAAACAGCAAAAAATTTGAAATTGAAACCGATCTCAGTTTGCATGCCCTTGAGCTTAGCATGCCTGTCGCTGAAATCCCCACCCCTTACTATAAACGCCCCGAAGGTTCATTTAGTAAACTAAACACCTACAAAGACGGGCTGCGTATTTTACGGCGCATCATCATCCTCCTTAAAGATGTTCGCCCTCTGCTGTTTTACAGCGGCTTTTCGTTTCTTTTTTTGGTGGGATCCCTATTCATAGGGGTTCCTGTGATTTTAGATTTTTTCCAAACCGGCCTTGTTGAGCGTTTACCTTCGGCAATTTTGGCTGCGTCTTTGATGATTCTGTCCCTGCTGAGTTTAACAGCAGGGTTAATTTTGGACAGTGTCGCGAAAATGAGACGAGATGCCAAAAAATTAACCTATCTCAGCATACCCCATCAGGCTGACACCCCCTGAATCATCTGCGTATCCACCAAATCGCGGTACAAAGGGCACCGTTCATACAAATCGGCGTGACGTCCGCTGTCCACAATGCGTCCTTGGTCGATGACCAGAATGCGATCCATGGTTTGAACGGTGGCCAAACGGTGGGCGGCAATCAGAACCGTTTTGTCTTTCCAGTCGGTGCTCAGGATGCTGAGAAAATGGGCCTCGGATAAACCGTCTAGGGACGATGTGGGCTCGTCAAGCAGGACAATATCGGCATCTTTAAGAATGGCGCGGGACAAATTGATTTTTTGTTTTTGACCACCCGAAAGATGCAGCCCCCGAGGGCCCACAGGCATCGCAAGCCCTTCTTTATGAGACACAATAAACGGCGTTAGCTGTACATGATCCGCCGTTTTTTTCAGTGTTTCCACCGAACATGACTCAGACAACGTCATATTGTCTTGCAAACTGGCGGACATCAGAAAGGAATCCTGGGGGACATAGGCAACCGCGCGGCGCAAATCATGAACCGCCAGATCCTCGATGGGCACCCCAGCCAACGTTATCTGGCCCGATTGGGGGGCATAAAAACGCAATAACAAATCAAACAGGGATGTTTTGCCCGACCCCGACAGGCCCACCAGGGCCACATGCTCCCCCGCGTTTAAGGTCAGGGAAATCCCCTGCAAAATGGGACGATCTGGGAATTTGGGATAGGCCAAAACAACATCCGAAAACACAACCGGTACCGCCGGATGGGGCAAAGGTGTGGGCGAAGGACGATCCACAAGCGCCGGCGGGGCGTCCCGCAAATAAAACAACCGCTCGGCGGCAGCGGCGGCCTTTTGCAGCTCGCCCCCAATATCACTAAAGGCATTCAGGGATCCGGCCAGCACCAGCGCATAAAACAAAAACGCTGACAAATCCCCTGTGCTCAGGCTTCCCCTCTGCACCTGCATGGCCCCAATCCACAAAACGCCCACCACAGACACCAGAACAATCAGAATAATCAGGGATGTCATTACACTGCGCCGCGCGTTGCGCTTCACCGCCTGGGCGAACAGGGTTTGAATCAGCCCTTGATACCGATCATAAAGGGCGACTTCTTGGGTATAGGCCTGAAGGGTTTTCAGACCATGCAAAGATTCCTCAACAAAATCCGTACAATCCGCATGACATTGCTGCACCGTGCGGCTTTGATCCCGAATACGGGGGCCAAAAACGGCCAAAACCCCAAAAATCAGGGGCACCATCAACACAATAATCAGGGCCAACTGCACACTGGTGATAAACAAAAAAACAAATCCCCCCACCACCATAATGCCGTTACGTACCGCGATGGGGATGACGGTGCCCACCACCGTTTGCAGCAGGGTAAGATCATTGCTCAGGCGGGATAATGTCTGTCCCACCGAAAGGTTTTCAAAAAACGGGGGGGACTGACGCAAAAGGTTTTTCACCACATCCGCCCGCAGGCCCAAAACAAACGCCTCCCCCAACCAAGACACCCCGTAGGCGCGAAGAAAACTGGCCGCCGCCAAGGCAATCACCAAGGCCATCAGGCCCAAACTGGCCGGCAGCATGGAAACACCGGCCGCGGCATGAAGTCCCTTGTCCACAAAATGACGCAGCCCCTGACCCAACAAGAGCACAATAGCCGATGTGACAATGACGGCCACCGTGGCCAGAACAAAACGGCCGCGATGGGGACGAAGATACGGCCAGACCTGAGAAAAAAAAGACGAGAGCTTGGCTTTGGCTTGGCTCACAACAGGGCCTTTGATTGGCGGGAAAACAGCCTTTTGAGACAAAGCCTTCAAAAGTTAGCTTTGGGGAGATTCAGCTTTTAACAATTCGGCGCGAAGGGTTTTAAAACGATCCGACAAAACAGACGGGCTGGCTTTTTTCAAATAGGCATCAAGACCGCCCACTTTATCCAACGTCCGCAGGGCGTGTGTTGACAGACGCACGGACAGGGAACGCTTTAACCCCTCAATCCGCAGGACTTTCGTCACCAAGTTGGGCAGAAACACGCGCTTGGTTTTGTTGTTGGCGTGACTGACATTGTTACCCACCAAAGAGCGTTTTCCGGTTAATTCGCAAACCCGTGACATGATAGGACACCCTTAAAAAAAATTCCAAAGAGGACCGTTTATAGGGGATTTTTTTTCACAATTCAAATGAAAAATCATGCGCCCCCTTTTGGGCCTCAGAGATTTGGCGTGCCCAAACGTCCCTCCAGCGCCATCATGCGTTTTTCTAGGGCCGAGAGACGATCCAAAATTTCTTTTAACGCACCCTCCGCCCCAGATACAGAGGCGGAGCTGGGGGTCTGAGACGCCGTCCATGTGCGCATCACGGTTTGCCAAAACAGCGTCATATCGGCCGTCGCCTGCTGGGTTTCCGGCTGGCTGCGCCATTGTTCGGTATAGGCCTGCATCATGGCCATCATCTCTTCAAGTGGGTTTTTTGGGGGGGGCTGCATGATTTTGATCCTTCAGCTCTTGATATTTGATATACGACAATAACGGAAACAGACCGGCGCACAGGGCGATACACAGCCCATAAACCCCTTCCTTGTACCCCTGACGTTTGACATAACAGTGAAAAAAACGGGAAAACAAACGCCGGATGTTGGGCCAAAGGCGGGTCCAATGGGGCGTATCGCCCATATCCAGGGCCTTGGCCGCGCTGTAACGGTTCAAGCGGGCGATCATGTCGGTGATGTTATCATCCACAAAATGATCAATACCGTGGGATAGGCGGGGACCCGCCAACCCCTGATAGGTCACCTGAGGATGCACCCGCTGATCGTGCCAGTGTTTGGTGCCCTTTTGAAACAGACACCATTTGTTGCGAATCCCAAAGGATGCCCCCCAACCCTGTTTCACCAAGCGGGATCCAATATAATTGTTGATGGGCACCAAATACCGCTGGGCTGTGGGGTTTTTTAACAGGGCCATAACCTCTTGGGCCATGGCGGGGGTCACGTGTTCATCGGCATCCACCTCCAAAATCCATGGCCCCTGACAGGCATCGATGCCTGCGTGACGGCGGGGCCCTTCACGGTCCCACGCGCCCTCGATCAATCGGGGGGTAAAGCGGGCGGCGATGTCACGGCTGGCATCGGTGCAACGATCCAGCACCACCACAATTTCATCACAAAACCCCAAACGCGATAAACACGCGGCCAAGCGGGATTCTTCGTTATGGGCAACAACCAAGGCAGACAGAAACATAACGGGATCATTAACGCAGAAAGGGGCAGGATACACCAAACCCAGAAAGGGGGGTAGGAAAAAAAGAAAGATATTTTTATGTTAGAGCTTTGTAAAATAGGAGATTCCTATAAAATCAAACAACCCTCTGCCCCGTTTTTGCCCAATCGTCACGAAAGGCCGCCAGACCCTTTTCTGTCAGGCTGTGGGTGAAGAGTTGATAAAAAATCGACGGGGGGCAGGTCACCACATCGGCGCCGATCAAGCTGGCGCGGCGGACGTGGTCCGTGTGGCGGATGGAGGCCGCCAGAATTTCGGTTTCAAACCCATAATTGTCATACATATCCCGAATGTCCTGAATCAGGCCCATGCCATCTTGACCCTGATCATCCAAACGCCCAACAAAGGGGGAAATGTAGCTGGCGCCTGCCTTGGCGGCCAGCAGCGCCTGATTCAAACTGAAACACAGGGTGACATTCACGGGGATATGATCCTGACGCAACCGGCGACAGGTCATCAGACCGTCAACGGTCAGGGGGACTTTGATGACGATGTTTTTGCCCAGCGTCACCAGTTTTTCAGCCTCCCGCATCATGGTGGGGTGGTCTTCGGCGGTGACTTCGGCGCTGATGGGGCCCGGGACGACGGCGGCGATATCCCGGATGACCTCTAAAAAATCCCGCCCCGATTTATAAATCAAACTGGGGTTGGTGGTGACACCATCCACCAGACCCATCGCATTCAGCTTTTGAATTTCTGGCAATTCTGCGCTATCAACAAAGAACTTCATGACATCTGAACCCATAATGCAGGAAACGATGCATACTTTTGCAGACACTCAGGGCTTCGTCAATGTTTTGCTGCCCATGGTGCTGGATCGGCCCCTGACCTATACCACGTCACAGGATGTCTCGGTGGGGCAGTATGTCCGTGTTCCTTTTCGCAATCGGTCCTTAACCGGCATTGTGTGGGAAACGGATGTACCGCATCCCGCCCTGAAAACCCTGAAGCCCCTGCTGAAAATCCATGATTTTCCGCCGTTATCCCCAGATTTTATCGCGTTTTTAACATGGTGCGCGGATTATACCGTCAGCAGTATGGGGAAAATCCTGAAACTGGCCCTGCCGCTGCAGGATGCCTTTCAGGACACCCCCAGCAAGCAAACCTTTGCCCCGCCTCAGGTGGCGCATCGCTCTGTGGTGTTTGATGATGCCCAAAAAGTCGCCCTGACAAAACTGTTGTCGCTCACCACAGAGCATCCGGACAAAGTGGCCCTGCTGGACGGGGAAACGGGATCGGGAAAAACAGAGGTGTATCTGGACATTGTGGCCGCCGCGCTGGCACGGGGACAGCAAGCCCTGATCATGCTGCCGGAAATTGCCCTGTCCACCCAGATGCTGCGCCGGTTTTCGGATCGCTTCGGCGCGGAGCCCGCCCTGTGGCATTCCCATTTAACCCCCGCCAAGCGCCGCGACACGTGGCGGGCCATTGTGACGGGACAGGCGCCCTTGGTGCTGGGGGCGCGATCGGCCCTGTTTTTGCCCTATCCCAATTTGGGCGTGATGGTGGTGGATGAGGAACACGAAAGCGCCTATAAACAAGACGACGGCGTTTTATACCACGCCCGCGATATGGCGGTGGCGCGGGGGCACAGGGAAAATGTGCCTGTGGTTTTGGTATCCGCCACACCGTCGCTGGAAACGTGGCACCATGTGGAACGGGGCAAATATCACGGGGTGCGCTTAACCAGCCGGTATCAGGCCACGCTGCCCGACATCACGCTGGTGGATATGCGGGGCAGGCCCGCATCCCAAGGATGGCTGCATGAAACGGTGATTGATGAAACCCGTCAAACCCTATCCCAAAACAAACAGGCCCTGTTTTTTATGAACCGGCGGGGTTACGCCCCGATGACATTATGCCGCGGGTGCGGCCACCGCTGGCGATGCCGCGATTGTTCGTCGTATTTATCGGCCCACAAGGCCATCGGCGTTTTGCAATGTCATCATTGTGGGTATAAACAGCCCATGCCGGAAACCTGCCCCGCCTGCGGCGCGGGGGAAGATGCCCTGATTCCCTGCGGCCCGGGCGTTGAGCGCATTGCCGAGGAACTGGCCACGCACTTCCCCAACCAAGAGATCGCCATTGTGTCCAGCGATGTGCTGAGCACCCCCAAAAAAATGCACGAAACGGTACAGCGCATCACACAGGGTGAGGTATCCCTGATCGTGGGCACCCAAATGATCGGCAAGGGCTATCATTTTCCCGATTTGACGTTGGTGAATGTGGTGGACGGCGATATGGGCCTGTCGGGGGGGGATTTTCGGGCGGGGGAAAAAACGTGGCAGATGCTGCACCAAATTGCCGGACGGTCCGGACGTGGGCAGCACGCGGGAAAAGTGCTGATTCAGACCTTTGTGCCGGATCATCTGTTGATGCAAACCCTGCAGCGCCATGATCGCGAAGGCTTTTATCGCGCCCTGATCAAAGAACGCACGTTGGGCCACTGGCCCCCGTTTACCCGTCTGGCGGCGTTGATTGTGTCAGGACGGGCGCTGGTTCGGGTGGATGCGGCCTGCCGCACGTTGCTGGGGAGTGCCCCCAAAACCGATGCGTTTGAGGTTCTGGGCCCCGCCCCTGCCCCGCTGTCGCCGCTGCGCGGGGAACACCGTATGCGATTTCTGGTGCGCTGCGCCCCGCAAAAACGCCTGTCGGCCTATATGAAAACATGGCTGTCGGCCACCCCCCTGCCCCCCGATGTTCAGGTTCAGGTGGATATGGATCCGGTGTCGTTTGTGTAAAAGAATCGGCCCCTGAAGGGGTGGGGGATGGGTTAGCCGTTTGTATTTCCTTGCCATTGAAGAAATCCTAGGGCTACAGACCCAGAAGACTGAACAGGTTGGGTGTTGTTTTTTGGTGAATCAGGGCAAAGGACATAAACGGCCCTTTCCATAAAAGACAACACTTTTGGTATATCATGTGATCCGATTGGGGATAGCAATGCGGGACCCTTTGCATCTCCCTGTGAAGCAACAACTGTTCCTGTTTTGTCAAAGCCCACAGAAAATTTGTTCATCCTGTCGTGATAACGAACAGAACTTTGGCCATTAAGAAAGCTGTCACCGTCTGAACATGACCCCCCATGGCGCGTAATTTCACCGTGAATGTCCCTCAGACGCTGGGAATTGGAAACATTCTCCTCGTGCCTAGGATCCTTAAAATATTGTCCCCCCCCCCCCCACACAGCCAACACAGCAGCAACACCAGCAACACCAGCCATCAATTGGCTTCTAGAAATCCCCATACCCCAATCCCCCCATTCAAAAATATAATGCGTTTATCCTACGGTTAAAAAAAGAAAAAATCTGTGACGGATGTCACGTTGTGGGGGCGCCGCAATGATGGGGGGTTACATTTGAAATGTAGGTGGTGCCAAAAGTTGCACAATCACAGGGTAAGAAGGTTCTTCCGATTTTGGCTTACAGGCTTTACTAACAGCCTCTTCCATGCCGCTCAAAAGTGCCTGATGTGTTTTGGTTGCATGTAAAGAAATATATGGCAATACAACCGTAGGAAGGGGTACTCCTTCCGAAAGTGGCTCTTCCTGCCCTTGGGGAGTAACCGCATAAGTGGGTATAATAGACACACTCCCATTTCTTAGTAACATAGCCTCAGTTTGAAGGGATAAGTTATAGACTGGTGAAACAGGACCAACTGTGCTGGGGCCTTGCCATAAAGTTAGTATTTTTTTTTCGACAACACCGCCTGTTTCATCTGTAGAGACGGTAGTATTTCCATTTGAACAACGATATTCTGAAGGGCCCTTGATCCTACTCCCGTTTGTACGAATTGTTTGCTCCAACGCCCGAACCCGCTCTGCATCAGTCAAACCCTGCTGGGCCCCCACAGGCCCCGCCTGAACCAACACACAAGCCGCTGCTGCCGTCGCAACACTCAAGAATCTGTTGAACAACCCCATACCCCACCCCCATTGAAAAACATTATTCCCCCACCATACGGGCATTGTTGGAAAAAATCTGTGACGGATGTCACGGAATGGGGTTATGCTGAAAAGATAATCGCGCTTCCCCCATGACAATGGTTCCAGAGTGCCCTATAAACACTTTATGACCGACACGTTATCCCCTTTGCACGCCCAAGGTGCCCTGTCCCGAACCCCGCCCGCAAATTTGGAGGTGGAGCAAGCCCTGCTGGGCACTCTGCTGGCCAACAACACGGCGTATGAACAGATTGCGGATTTTCTGTTGCCGGACCATTTCGCCCATGGTTTGCATGCCACCCTATACAGTGCCATTGTGCGGATGATTGACAAAGGGCAGATGGCCAGCCCCCTGACCCTAAAACCGCTGTTCGAGGATCATGCGGACCTCGCCCCCTTTGGCGGGGGCGGCGCGTATTTACAGGATTTGGCCGATTCCGTCATATCCAGCATCAATATCCATGATTTCGCCCGCATCATTTACGATTACGCCCTGCGGCGCAATCTGATTGACGTGGGACAGACGGTGGTGAACAACGCCTTTGATCTGGCCCGCGACGGCACCGCCATGGATCAAATCGCCGAAACGGAACACGCCCTTTACACCTTGGCCACCAAGGGCATGGCCCAAAAAACCTATGTGGCCTTTGGCAGCACCCTGACCCAAACCATGAAAATTATTGAGGCGGCCTATAAGAGAGAAGGGGCCCTCAGCGGCCTGTCCTCTGGCTTTACGGACATGGACCGGTTGCTGGGGGGGCTGCAAAATTCCGATTTGATTATTTTGGCGGGGCGGCCATCCATGGGAAAAACGTCTCTGGTCACCAACATGGCGTTTCATGCATCGTCCCATGCCACCATCAAACGGCAAACCAACGGCGAGGTCAAAGTCACCAACGGCGCCGTCGTGGCCTTTTTTTCGCTGGAAATGTCGGCGGAACAGTTGGCGTCCCGTATTTTGTCGGAACGGGCCAACGTGCCATCGGAAAAAATCCGTCGGGGGGATTTAACCGATCAAGAATTTCAAAATCTGGCGCAGGCCGCCCGCGATCTGGCGGAAATTCCCCTGTATATTGACGATACGCCGGCCATTTCCGTATCCAGCCTGCGCACGCGGGCGCGAAAATTAAAACGCCAGCACCAGCTGGGCCTGATTGTCGTGGATTATCTGCAGCTGATGCAGGCCAGCGTGGGCGGACGCCCCGAAAACCGCGTGAATGAAATTTCCGAAATCACCCGCGGCCTGAAACAAATCGCCAAGGAATTACAAGTTCCTGTCATTGCCCTGTCCCAGCTGTCGCGGGCCGTGGAAAACCGCGAAGACAAACGCCCCCAACTGGCCGATTTGCGGGAATCCGGATCCATCGAGCAAGATGCCGATGTGGTCATGTTTGTGTACCGCGAGGAGTACTATCTGCAGCGCAACGAACCCACCCAGCGCCAAGATGAAGGCAAAGACGCCCACCAAAAACGCTATGACGAATGGATGACCCGACTGGCCGAGGCCGAAAACATCGCCGAAGTGATCATCGCCAAACAACGACACGGCCCCACGGGGAAGGTCAAGCTGTTCTTTGACGGATCCACCACAAAATTCAGCGATCTGATGCAGGATGGCGGGCAGAAGGGTTAGGGGCGCAGACCCTAAGGACCACGCTGTTTCTTCGCCCTTTTGGTATTAGATTTGCCACTCTCTTTGTGATAAAGTGCTCCGTTCTTGATAAAACCTTGATTTTTTCTCATGTCCTCCCATGCTTTACCATCGGATTCCGTTGCCTCTAAGGCGTCTTTGAGGACACTTTTGCTCGGCACCATCGGGGTTGTTTACGGCGATATCGGCACCAGCCCCCTTTACGCCATCAAAGAATCCATTGGCGGGCACCAAAGCCTGCCCATCGATGAACCCCATGTTTTGGGGGTTTTGTCCCTGATTTTTTGGGCTTTGCTGTTGGTTGTGACGTTCAAATACGTCATTTTGATGATGCGGGCCGACAACCATGGCGAAGGCGGAAGCCTGTCCCTGCTGGCCATGCTGGATGAACGAACCAAAAACCCCCGTTTGCATGCTGTGATTGTGGTGATGGGGTTAACCGCCACCGGCCTGTTTTACGGTGATAGCGTGATTACCCCTGCCATTTCCGTTCTTTCGGCTGTGGAGGGGATTCAACTCGTGGCCCCAGAAATGGGGGGCTGGATCACCTATATCACCCTGTTTATTCTGGTTGGCCTTTTTCTGTTACAAAGTCGCGGCACAGAAACCATCGGAAAACTTTTTGGCCCCGTGATGGTGGTATGGTTTGTGGTGATTGGGGCGTTGGGAATCTTGCAAATCATGGACAATCCTGTTGTTCTGAAGGCGATGAACCCGCTGCATGCCCTCGTGTTCCTGAAAATCGAGGGGAAAATTGCCTTTTTGACGTTGGCCTCTGTTGTTCTGGCCGTCACGGGGGCAGAGGCCCTGTACGCCGATATGGGCCATTTTGGCCGCCGTCCCATCCGCATTGCATGGTACACGTTTGTGTGGCCCGCCCTGATTTTGAATTATTTTGGTCAGGGGGCCCTTTTGCTGATGAATCCCTCGGCCATTCACAGCCCCCTTTACGGTATGGTTTCCACAGAGTGGCGTTTACCCCTGATCATTTTGGCCACCATGGCCACCATTATTGCATCCCAAGCTGTGATCACCGGTGCGTTTTCCGTGACGCGACAGGCCATTTTGCTGGGTTATCTGCCGCGGATGCGGATTATTCACACATCCCGCACAGAGCTGGGGCAAATTTACATGCCCACGGTGAACATGCTGATGCTGCTGGTTGTGGCTGTGTTGGTTTTGGGCTTTGGAAGTTCCACGAACCTCGCCTCGGCCTACGGCATTGCCGTGACCGGAACCATGGTGTTAACCACCATGATGACCATCCTTTTGATGCGCCTGAAATGGCAATGGAGTTGGGCCCGCGTTGTGCCCTTTATTGTTATTTTCAGCATTGTGGATATTACATTGTTTGCGGCGACCACCGTCAAAATTATCCATGGGGGATGGTTTCCGCTGCTGATGGGGGCCGTGCTGTTTATTACATTGACAACATGGAAAACAGGTCGCATCAATTTACAGGAAACGGTTGAAAACGAAGGCATCACCGCCGTTGAATTTATCCAACAGAATCAACATCTTCCCCGCGTCCCCGGCGTTGCCATTTACATGAGCCGCCCCACACAAGGGGTCCCGCTGGCCATGTACCAAAACGTGAAGCACAACCATATCCTGCACGAAAAAAACATTATTCTTTCTGTGGTTTCAACAAATGTTCCTTTTGTTTCCGCTGAAAAACAGCTGGATCTGTTGCCCCGTGATGAAAATCTGGTGCGTATCGTTTTACGCAAAGGATTTATGCAGGATTCCGACGTGCCGGAGGCCCTGAAAAGGCTGCCCGATAGCGTCTTGGGCTTTCATCTGGATCCCCAGACGGCTTCGTACTTTGTCAGTCGTATTCATGTCCAGCCCACAGAAAGACACCAAAACCGGCAACCCATGTCCATGTGGCGCAAGTATCTTTTTGCATGGATGGTCCACCGTGCCACAACCGCCCGCGAGTTTTTTAACCTGCCCCACAACCGCGTGATTGAACTGGGAACGGTAACAGAGTTTTAAGAGTGGTTTTTTTGGGCTTTGCCTGCCCCGTGAAACACGTTACCATTTAAAAACGCACCGCGAGCTGAAGGCCAACCATGTCCCTTTCCAAAGACGACGCCCGTTATCTCTGGCATCCCTTTACGCAGCACGGACATCCCGAAACGGCTTTTTTGCCCATCCTTTCCGCCAAAGGATCCTTTCTTTATGACGAAGCGGGAACACCCCTACTGGATTTGATTTCGTCATGGTGGGTGACCACCCACGGCCATAGCCATCCAGAATTAATCAAAGCCATGACCACGCAGGCCGCCAAACTGGATCAGGTGATTTTTGCGGGCTTTACCCATGAACCTGCCGTCACGCTGGGACGGGCCCTGCAAAGCGCATTGGGGCGGCGGGATGTGTGGAAACTTTTTTTTTCCGACAATGGATCCACCGCTGTTGAGGTGGCCCTGAAAATGGCCCTGCATGCCCAAAGCAACTGGGGCCATCCCGAACGAAAACGATTTCTGGCGTTTGAGGGCGGATACCACGGCGACACCGTGGGGGCCATGTCGGTTGGGCACAGCAGCGGGTTTTTTGATCCCTATCAAAAACTTTTATTTCCAGTTCAAACCATTTGTTATCCTGAAACTTGGTGGCATGATTCTGATGTTTTACATAAAGAAGAGGAGAGCCTCTCAATCTTAAAGCAACACCTGAGCAGTGGAGAGATCGCCGGCATCATTTTGGAGCCTTTGCTGCAAGGGGCCTCGGGCATGAGGATGTGTCGCCCCACCTTTGTTAACCACGTGGTGCGCCTATGTCAGCAAGCGGGGGCCTTGGTGATTTTTGATGAAGTCATGACAGGCTTTGGGCGAACGGGCAGCCTTTTTGCCTTTCACCAACTTTCAGAAACACCGGATATTCTTTGTCTGGCCAAGGGCTTAACAGGCGGCATGATGCCCATGTCTTTAACCTGCGCCAGCGAGCACGTCTTTGATGCCTTTTTATCCACCGATTTTTACCGCAGCCTGATTCATGGCCATTCCTTTACCGCCAACCCCATCGCCTGCGCCGTAGCCAACCGCTCTTTGGCCCTTTTTCAGGAGGAAGACACACTCAAAAAAATTGCCGCCCTTGAAAATGTTCATCGCCGCGCCCTTACCGCCCTAGAAAATGATGGCTTGGCCCACCGTCCTCGGGTTCTGGGCAGCGTGGCCGCTTTTGATGTGACACATGAATGTATGCCCTATAACACCGAAAAAAATCATTGGCTTAAATCATTATTCCTAAAATCTGGCTTTGTGCTGCGCCCCTTGGGCGGGACGCTGTATCTGATGCCCCCGTACTGCACATCGCTAAACGATTTGGAAGAGGCCTATGGCCGCATCGCCAAGATCCTTCAGCAGGTTCGCCCATGACGGTGTCTTCGGTGGCCTTTAGACTGCTTGGGGTATTGTTTTTGGTGACCCTGTTTTGGGTGGCTTTGGGGTTGTGGCACCGCGCCCCGCCCCCTTCTCCGGCAGCTTTATGGCTTTCCGGTCCCGAAGCCACCGTTTTGATGCAGACATTGGGGAAAAATTTTAAAAAAAATCCAGCCATAGGGGATGATCCTGTTGCCAAAGATTTCTTTTTTCCACCTGTTCGGGGGGAAAAAGATGGATTTTGGGACGGTCTGGGGATTCTTTATCCCATAGAGCCCCTGCAGCCCATTTATGCCCCCGCGGGTGGACAGGTTTTGTTTAACCGCTCTTTGGCCGATGTTGGCCATGTTTTTATGATTCGCCATGACGATCAACGTATCAGCGTCATCACCGGCATGGCGCAGCCGGCATTTCAAGAGGGCGATATCGTTAAAGCCAATCAAATCTTGGGTATCCCCGCAACACACACCAAAACCGTGTTTTACATGCTTCGCAATCAGGGCAAGGCCGTTGACCCACGCAAAATGTTTGATACAGTAGATTCGCCTTTGTGATACAAGGCTGATTTGACTCTTTTGGGACCCTTTTTCATGATCCGCACGCTTTCCGCCCTGTTAACCGTCTCTTTATGCTTTTCCGGCGGAGCGTACGCACAAGAGCCCAATCCAAAACAACCTGCGCCAATCACACAAGCCGCTCAAGAGACCAACAAAAACGATTCTTTTTACGAACAGCTTAATGTTTTTGGCGAAGTTTTAGAGCGCATCCGCACAGATTACGTCAAAGATACCGAGGAAAAGGACCTGATCGAGGCCGCCATTAACGGCATGCTGACCAGTCTGGACCCCCACTCGGCCTATCATAATGCCGAAGATTTCAAAAACATGCAGGTTGAACTCCGCGGTGAATTCGGCGGTTTGGGCATCGAAGTGACCATGGAAAATGGTTTGATTAAAATCATGAGCCCCATTGATGACACGCCCGCATCCCGCGCCGGCCTGTTGTCAGGGGATTTCATCACCCACATTGATGACAAACCCGTTGTGGGCATGGCTTTGGATGATGCCGTTAAAAAAATGCGTGGCCCCGTCAACACCAAAGTGACCTTAACCATTCGTCGGGCGGACCAAGCCCCCTTTGATGTCACGCTGACGCGGGATACCATCGAAATTCAATCCGTGAAATCAGAGGTGATTGATCAGGTTGGCTATGTGCGCGTGCGCCGCTTTAATGAAAACACCTTTACGTCCCTAAAAGCCGCTTTGGAAACAATCGAAAAGAAATCCCCCAGCGTTTTGGGATATATTGTGGATTTGCGGAACAATCCAGGGGGGCCCCTGGATCAGGCTGTGTCTGTTTCGGATGCTTTTTTGGATGAGGGGGAAATTGTCTCCACCCGTGGACGTGACCCCAAGGAAATCCAGCGCTTTTTTGCCAAAAAAGGCGATCTGACAAATGGCAAGCCCGTGGTGGTCTTGATTAATGAAGGCTCCGCTTCCGCCTCAGAAATCGTGGCCGGCGCATTAAAAGATCAGGGCCGCGCCATTTTAATCGGGGAAAAATCCTTTGGAAAAGGGTCCGTTCAATCCATCATTGCTATGCCTGGCCATGGCGCCATCCGTTTGACCACGGCGCTTTATTATACCCCCTCTGGCGTGTCCATTCAGGCCACGGGCATTACGCCTGATATTATTGTCCCCATCGCCCGCTTGGAAACACTGGATTACAAGGCCAACCGCGAATCCGACCTGATTGGCGCCATTACAAATGGTGAAACACCCGCCAATGACCAAGAGGCCCCCGAAACCAAAGACACCTTGCCAAAAGAAACACCCAAAGAAGACCAGAACCCCAAAAAAGATAATGGCAACGACAAAGGCAAGCCAGATGCTTTCACGGCCCCTGAAAAACCCGCTGATGATTATCAGGTGTCCCGTGGTGTGGATCTGGTTAAGGCGCTGGCCCTGTATAATCGCCAGAAAAAATAGGAAAGCACCCCGTGCCCGCCACATCCTCGGATGCTGTGGAGAGGGCAACGCGGATGGAATGGCTTTACGCCCTGACACTGTACGGCACCGTTCTGGTGTGGTGTCTTTTGCTGGTTTCAACAGAGGACTCTCGAACCATTCCCTACACAGCCCTGATGGCCATGGGGTTTATTGGGCTTTGGCGTTACGCTTGGCAAGCTTTGCACGCCCTGCGGGCCGTGACATACATTCGGGGACATTTTCCCCTTTATCGTCGGGCTGCTGATGCCCACAAAAACAACCTTCTTTTGGCTGATTATCCTTCGGTGGGATTCATTGTTCCTTCTTATAAAATGCCCCCCGCGATTTTTCAGGGCGTTTTTTCCAGCCTTTTGGCAGAAGCCCACGGGTATCCCGGCGCCGTCACCATCATTGCCGCTGTCACCACACAGGAAGAGGCATCGTGGATTCGGTCCCATTTTCTCCCCTATTTTGAAAACAAACCGTCCCTAACCTGTGAGATTTTTTTACAAAAAGACACGGGAAAGCGGCAGGCCATGGCGCAGGCCCTATGGCGTTTAAAATCCTGCAGCCCCGTAGATCGTGTGATTTTGATGGACGGGGATACGGTTATTCGGGCAGGAACTTTGCAAAAATTGGTCGGTTTTTTTGAAACACAACCCGATTTAGGGGCCATCACCATAGACAATCGCCCCGTTTGCACAAACCATCATCGTCTGATTCAGGCTTGGTATAGCCTTCGGATGATCCAGCGGCACTGGCTGATGGCATCGATGAGTGTTTCGAGGTGCCTTTTGGTCCTGACGGGTCGATTTTCGGTGTTTCGGGGGCAACTGGCTTATGAAGATGGATTTTTACAGGCCATTGCCTCGGATAGCCTCCATCACTGGCGGCACGGACGCCTGACCATGTTAACAGGGGACGATAAATCCACGTGGTTTTATACCCTGAAGCAAGGGTGGTCTATGTTGTATATTCCCGATACCGTTTGTGAATCTATGGAAGAGCCTATTTCCCCCCATTTTCTAACGCATGCCCGCCTTTTGATGACGCGCTGGTTTGGCAATATGATCCGCCACAGCAATCAAGCTTTGGCCCTGGGCCCCAAAAAAATCCCCTTTTTTGTATGGTGGTGCCTGCTGGATCAACGGATCTCGCCTTGGACAACGATGATTGGCCCCACCGGTGCCTTTTTTTTGGCCCTGATTTACCACAGCGCCCTGATTCCTTTTTACGTGTTATGGGTCCTGATCAGTCGGGCAACGTGGGCCGGCATCCTGTGTATGATGCGGGGGCCTTTCCACCCGTATTTTCCGGCCCTGCTGTTTTTTGGACAGGTGTACGGGGCGGTGATCAAAATTCACACCACCTTTCGCCTGCATCGCCAGCGATGGACACGCCAAAATTCTAGAGAATCCGAAGACACCAAAGAGCAGCGGTGGATGGCTATTGTTCTGGAATCGACCTCTTATGGGGCGTTTATCCTCGCGGTGGCGGTGGCGTCAAAATTTTTGATTCTGCGGATGTAGAGTTAAGAAAAAATCCATCCAATACAGACTTTAAATCCAAAGGCAGATCGCTAGGCAAGGGAACGTGACCAAAAATCATCGCCATCAGCTCTGGTTCGGGGCACTGCAAAAAAGCCTCTAACGCAGGCAAAAGATCAGGGGGGAGGTGGGGCAGAACCTCCCCCCTGACACGGTTCATCACTTGATCCAGCTCTTTGGTGCCGCGATAGGTTAAACGGTACGCTATTTTTTTTCTAAGAACGTCCGCAGAGTCCATAAGATCTAAGCCACAGCCCGTTTTATCTGGGCATCCAAACGTCCCAAACGCACATAAATATCATTGCTGCGTTTTAACAGGATGCGCAGTCCGTCAGGCAAGGTTTCCGAAGCCTCCTCTTCCTGAAAACGGCAAATGTCGTCGTTGGTGATGGTAAATCCCATGGCGGCAGCGTCTTCGCCACTCATTTCCCCTTTTTGAACGGCACGTTGGGCCAACAGCCAAGACATCATTTCCAAAAGACGTGACGTTAAACGGGTGGCGTGATAGGTCATGGCCAAACGGTCCTGAACCTTGGCGTTCTGGCGCAGTCCTGGCAGGACGAATTTGATGTAATTTTTAGCTTCACAGAGCACGTCATGAACATCTTTGTATGTGTTATCCAAAAGAAAAGCGATAGCCATGAAAAGTCTCCTGATGGTGTTAAGGTTTTTTTAAGTATTCCCTATTAAATCATTTTTTAACTAAAATGTCAACACTTTTTTAACCTTTGGTGGGCGCGGCGCTTTTTATTCTTTTGAACACCCAAAGGCCCCAGCCAAGCATGGCCCCAGAAAGCACCATATTCATATCGGCCATACTCAACCCCGCCAACAAAAAAGCAGGTCGATCGCAGGGCGTCACCGTCGCTTGGCGGATCATCGCCTCCAGCTCCGCAATGCTATCCGCCCCTTGAGAAGAACTGGCGCAGGCTGGAAAGGTCCAAAGCCCCGCCTCAACCCCTGCATGATACCCCCCTAGGATCAGGCTGATCGCCCAGACCCCCATCAACAGCAGCGTTATTATCTTGCTGTACCCTTTGAATGCAAACCCTGCAACCAAACCTACCACCAAAACAGCAAAATACGGCAACCTTTGGTAAAGACAAAGAGGACAAGGCTGCAGGTTGAAACCATACTGAGCCACAAAAACCACCAACAGGGCAGCGGCGGCCAAGGTGGCGCTGACGGCAGCATAGGAAGAAGGGTGCAAAAACGATTTCATGACGCCCCATTATGACACAACCGGATGCACGAAACACAAAAAATAAACAACGCCGCCCCCTTGAAACCCTAAAAAATTTCCCCATATTCTTTATCAAACGGAAATACGTTTACGATGATTTCAAACAGGGAAACACTATGTCAAAGATTATTGGGATTGATTTGGGAACCACGAACTCTTGCGTGGCCTTTCGGGATGGCAACCAAACGGTTGTGATTGAAAACGCTGAGGGTGCCCGCACAACCCCCTCCATCGTGGCCTTTGCTAAGGGTGAGCGCCTGGTGGGACAACCCGCGAAACGCCAAGCCGTCACCAACCACAAAAACACCATTTTTGCGGTCAAACGCCTGATTGGTCGCCGTTTTGACGATCCGTTGACCCAAAAAGATCAGGGGATGGTCCCCTATAGCATTATTAAGGGCAACAATGGAGATGCTTGGGTTGAGGCCGAAGGCACACCCTATTCCCCCAGCCAAATCAGTGCCTTTATCCTGCAAAAAATGAAAGACACGGCCGAGCGCTATTTGGGCGAAACCGTGACGCAGGCTGTTATTACCGTTCCCGCGTATTTTAACGATGCCCAGCGCCAAGCCACACGGGATGCCGGAAAAATTGCCGGTCTGGATGTTTTGCGGATTATTAATGAACCCACGGCCGCTGCTTTGGCCTATGGTCTGGATAAAAAATCCGGCGGCAAAATTGTTGTTTATGACTTGGGGGGCGGAACCTTTGATGTTTCCGTTCTGGAAATCGGAGATGGCGTTTTCGAAGTCAAGGCCACCAACGGCGATACGTTCTTGGGCGGCGAAGACTTTGACAACCGGATTATTGATTATCTGGCGGCAGAGTTTAAAAAAGACAACAGCATTGACTTAAAAGCTGATCCTTTGGCCCTGCAGCGCCTGAAAGAGGCAGCAGAAAAAGCCAAAATTGAACTGTCCAGCTCGGTGCAAACCGACGTCAACCTGCCCTTTATTACCGCAGACCAAACGGGACCCAAGCACCTGAATGTGCCCCTAAGCCGCGCCAAATTGGAATCGTTGGTTGAGGACCTTTTGCAGCGCACGATGGAGCCGTGCAAAGCCGCCCTTAAAGATGCAGACCTGAAACCGTCTGACATTGACGAAGTGATCTTAGTGGGGGGCATGACCCGCATGCCCAAAGTCCAAGAATTGGTCAAAGCCTTTTTCGGCAAAGAACCCCACAAAGGCGTCAATCCTGATGAAGTGGTGGCCATCGGCGCCGCCATTCAGGGGGGTGTTCTGCGGGGGGATGTCAAGGATGTGCTGCTTTTGGACGTCACCCCTCTGTCTTTGGGGATTGAAACCTTGGGCGGTGTGTTCACGCGCCTGATTGAACGCAACACCACCATTCCCGCCAAGAAAGGCCAAGTCTTTTCCACCGCCGAAGATAACCAGAATGCGGTGACCATCCGTGTATTTCAGGGTGAACGGGAAATGGCTGCTGACAATAAACTGCTGGGGCAGTTTGATTTGATGGGCATCCCCCCCGCCCCTCGCGGCATGCCACAAATCGAGGTCACTTTTGACATTGACGCCAACGGGATTGTGAATGTTTCGGCCAAAGACAAAGCCACGAACAAAGAGCAGCAAATCCGCATCCAAGCGTCCGGCGGCCTGAGCGATGCCGACGTGGAAAAAATGATCAAAGATGCCGAGGCCAACGCAGAGTCCGACAAAAAAAAACGTGAACTTGTGGAACACCGCAACCAAGCCGAAACCCTGATCCAAACAGCCGAGAAAAACTTGGCAGAGTACGGATCCCACGTTTCAGACGCTGAAAAACAGGCCATTCAAACGGCCATCACCGATCTGAAAGCGGCGCGGGAAACCGATGATGTGTCTCTGATCACAGAAAAAACCAGCACCTTGGCCCAAGCCACCATGAAATTGGGCGAAGCCATGTATAAGGACCAGCAAGAGAACGCCTCTTCTGAGCAGCCTTCCAATACCAACCAAGGTGAAAACATCGTTGATGCTGATTTTGAAGAGGTCAATGAAAACGACAAAAAATCCGCCTAAAGATCAAGGGGGTCGGAGGGTCCCCTTTTTTTTACGCCCCTTTTCCCATATTTCTCGTTTTTTGCGGCAAGTGTCGCCCCAGAGCCTTTTGGGGCGGTCTTTTTTAATCATGGCCCTACCCATCATTTTGGCACAGGGCGCCACCAGCTATGTTTTTTTCAACCATCATTGGGATACACTTGAACGGCGACTGGCCATAACCTTGGCCAACGAAATGGTCATGCTGGTGCAGGCAGAGGCCAAAGCCCATCCCCACGTCCCCGATATGGCCGCCGCTTTGGATATTGATTTCACTCGCAGCACCCCTTCCTCAAAAACCGATACCCGCCACAGTGTTTTGGGATGGCTGACCTCTCTGTTTGATCAGGAAGGCATGCTGCGGCGCGAGCTGGAAAGCCGACTTCCTTATCCCCTGACGGTGGAAACCAGCAAAAGCTGGGTCAGGGTTACGGTGTTTTTACCCCAGCATCAAATCACCCTCAGCACCACGCCCAAAAAGATTTTTTCCAGCACGGTCTTTGTTTATGTTCTGTGGTCTGTTGGGCTGTGCATCCTTCTGGTTGTGGTGGCTTGGGGGTTTATGCGCAACCAGATGCACCCCATACGCGACTTGGCCATGGCCGCCGAGGCCTTTGGTCAAGAGGGCACCCCCAAACGCCTAAAACCCCGCGGGGCCTTAGAAGTCCGCAAAGCCACTCGCGCCTTTAACACCATGCAGGACAATATCCTAAAAAACGTGGCCGAGCGCACGGAGATGCTGGCCGGCATTTCCCATGATCTTCGCACCCCATTAACCCGCCTGCGTCTGGCTCTGGAAATGACACCGGAAGACATTAAGCAGGACATGCTGCCCGATGTTTTGGAGATGCAGGCCATGATCGATTCCTATCTGGCCTTTGCGCGGGATGATCAGGGGGAAGACTGGCAATGTGTGGAACTGAGATCTTTTTTAGACACCTTGGCATCCTCTTTTGAGGTCGAAAAACTAAAGATTTTACCCAGTGATTCTGTCAACGTCCGTGCCAAACCCCTGTTGTTGCGGCGATGTTTGGTAAATCTGATCAACAACGCCCTCACCTATGGCACCCTGTGTACCCTCAGCATTCAGGGCCACAAAGGATATGTGGACATCACCGTTGCCGATAATGGCCCAGGCCTGACCCCAGAGGCCTTTGAGCGAGCCAAAACACCCTTTGTTCGTTTGGAAGATGAGCGTCCCGTTGTGGCGGGCCACGTGGGGCTGGGTTTATCCATTGCCGAGGATATTGCCAAACGGCACGGACATCCTTTGCGTTTAGAAGCAGAAAACGCCAAGGGCGCCAACATTACCCTGCGGCTTTCCCCATGGTGATTCGTCCACACACTCCAGACGATGGGCCCGCGCTTTGGACTTTACACCAAAAAACGGGCCTGTCCCCCTTTCATCAATCAGAATTTGGAAACTGGCTGAAGCAACATATCACTTGGGTTGCCGTGTGGCAGGGGAACCTTGCTGGTTTTGTATTGATCCAAGACACCCTCGATCATCAGGATGTGCTGCTTTTGGCTGTGGATCCCCTATATCGTCGCCAAGGCATCGCACGCAGCCTGCTGCAAACGCTTTTCCCGCTCAAAAAACCGCTTTTTGTTGAGGTTGAAGACACAAACACCGATGCCATGAACCTGTACCAAACCTTGGGCTTTCAACCCATAGGAGGGCGGCACAATTATTATGGTCCCAGCCGCCATGCGTTGGTCATGCGTTTGCAATAAACATCCCTGCCGCAGCGTCTCAAAACAAATTTGAATACTTTGCCGCGATGGTTTCGGTGATGGCTTTGGGGGTTAGGCCGAAATGGTCATAAACGTCGGCAGCGGGGGCAGACATGCCAAAGGTTTCTATGCCAAAAATCATGCCCCTTTCCCCCACCAAGCGATACCACGACAGGGGCGATGCGGCCTCAATCGCCACAATGGGCTGGTCTTTGGGGAAAAGGGCTTCTCGATACGATTCGCTTTGGGCCCAGAACAATTCCTGACAGGGCATAGAAATAACCGTGGCCCCTGCCCCATGCTGGGCCAGCGCGTTTTGAACATCCACGGCCAAAGACACTTCGGATCCTGTGGCCACCAGGGTGATTTTGGGCGGCAAAGACCCTTCAGAAATCACATAAGCCCCCCGCGCACTGGCGTTGATAGAAAGATCTGCCTCAGGGTTTCTCAGGGTGGGTAAATCTTGACGGCTGAGGGCCAACACGCTGGGGGTATGACGGTTTTTCAGGGCGATTTCCCAGCACTCTAACGTTTCCAGCGCATCCGCAGGACGAAAATTATGAACATTGGGAATGGCGCGTAGGGCGGCAAGATGCTCTATGGGCTGGTGCGTGGGGCCATCTTCCCCCAGACCAATGGAATCATGGGTCAAAACATAAATGACGCCTTGCGCCATCAGGGCCGATAAGCGCAGGGCTGGGCGCAAATAATCACTAAACACCAAAAACGTCCCGCCGTAGGGAACAAACCCCCCGTACAAAGAAAGGCCGTTCATAATGGCCCCCATGGCATGTTCCCGAACGCCATAATGGATATAACGTCCCTCTGGGTGGTTGACGGAAAAGGTTTTTTGACTTTTGGCGCGGGTATTGTTGGATCCGGTCAAATCGGCAGATCCCCCGACCAACGCCGGCACCAAGGGGGCCAATTGATCCAAAACCAAGCCCGAGGCCTTTCGTGTGGCCATGGTGGGGCGATCCGTGAACCATTGCTTTTTATGGGCCAAAAGGGCGTCTTGGGCATTCTGAGAAAAATCGGCGTTCAACCGGTTTTTCTGTTCGGGGGGAAGCGCCCCCCATTGTTGTTCCCACGCCAGACGGGCAGATTTTCCCCGCACGCCCAAATTGCGCCATGCCGTCAAAACATCATCAGGAATCACAAACGGATCATAGGGCCAAGAGAGGTTTTGCCGCATCTGGGCGATTTCCTCTTTCCCCAAAGGGGATCCATGGGTGGCGGCGGTCCCTGCTTTGGTGGGGGAGCCCCAGCCAATGACGGTGCGACAGGCGATAAACGTGGGTTTATCGGACAACAACGCCTGATCCAGCGCCGCCCGTATGGCGGCGGGATCATGACCATCCACCGCCAGCGCGTGCCAGCCGCAGGCGCGAAAACGGGAAATATGGTTATCCGAACAGCTAAGATCCGTATCTCCATCAATAGAAATATGATTATCATCAAACAAAACCGTGAGCTTACTCAGCCCCAAGTGCCCCGCAAGGGAAAGGGCTTCCTGACCCACACCCTCCATCAAACACCCATCACCTGCCACGACAAAGGTGCGGTGGGAAATGATGTCTTTGCCCAGTTCCGCACGCATCATATGTTCCGCGATGGCCATGCCAACAGCATTGCCTAACCCTTGACCCAAGGGGCCCGTGGTGGTTTCAATACCAAAGCCCAAATCATGTTCAGGGTGCCCAGGGGTTTTGCTACCCCGCTGGCGAAAGGCTTTGAGTTGATCCAACGTGGCCTCTGGATACCCCAGCAAATAGGCTAGGCTGTAAAGGGCCGCTGATCCATGTCCGGCGGATAAAATAAACCGGTCCCGATTGGCCCACGTGGGACAAGAGGCATCAAAAGATAAAAATTCAGAAAAAAGAACCGTCAAAACATCCGCCATGCCCAGCGGCATTCCGGGGTGACCCGAAGCGGCCTTTTCCACCATATCGACACTCAAAAACCGTAACGCAGTGGCCAAAGAAAGAGTCATAAAAATCTCAAAAATCGGGTTGTTATTTTCGCCTGTTCAAGTGCCTTGCGAAGAGGAAAAAAGTCCCTTATGAATGAAGGTCTGAAACGTGCCACACCATACAGAAACACACGGTTTTCGTCAATGACCACCGCCATGGCTTTTGAATCTGATGTTGAATTGCCCAAAACTGAGGCGGCCCTCGAACGCGCCCATTTGGCAATTAGGGAATTGCAAAGGACTCTGGCTGAACGCCTGCTGGCGGAACAAGAATCCTATCTGGCGCTAGAGCGCGATTATAAAACACTGAAAGCAGAACGGGATGCTTTGACAGCCCGTTTAAAGCAAAAAGAGGGTGTATCCCCCTCCCCTGCCCCCAGCTCAACAAAGCCTGCCTCGGATCCCACATGGCGCACAGAGGTGGATCAGGCCTTGGCACTGGTGGATCAGGCGTTGACTCTTCTGGCCCCCGATTCCAAAACCGAGGCCCCCCAATGACCCAAATCGTTGATGTTGAAGTTGTTATCCACGGCAAGCCCTATACCCTGTCATGCCAACGCGGACAAGAGGGGCATTTAAGAAAACTGGCCGAGGTTGCGGATGAGCGCGTCAACAAAATTTGGCGCCAAGTGGGCAAAAAGATGGTCCTTTCAGAAACCAAGCTTTTGGTGATGACATTACTGATGTTGGCGGATGAACTGTTCGATGCCAAATCAGGGGCCAGTCCTAAAGACGCAGGAACCTTAAATCCTGCCCCCGCCCCGAGCATACGGGATACAGGGGACGACGATGCCCAATACGAACAAAAGATTCAAGCCATCACCGATAAAATTACCCTGATCTGCAACAAATTGGCGGTGTCTTCTAACTAGGTATGCCTCATGCGGGGTTTAAGAGGATCTTCAAAAAATCCTCCTGGGAAAGAGTTTCTGTTTCTGTGCTGCCCAAACGACGCAGGGTTACGGTGCCCTCTTCGGCCTCTTTCGCGCCGATGATGGCGAGTATGGGGATTTTTTTCAGAGAATGCTCCCGAATTTTATAGGACACTTTTTCGCTGCGGGTATCCAGAACGGCCCGCACCCCTGCACCCTTCAGCGTTTCATAAACAGCCAGAGCGGCCGCATCTTGGGCACTGGTGATGGTCAAGACAGCCACCTGCGTGGGGGCCAACCACAGGGGCAAATGGCCCGCGGTATTTTCCAGCAGGATCCCGATAAAACGCTCTAAACTGCCCAAAATGGCACGATGTAACATAACGGGATGAACCTTCTCCCCCGAAGGATCCACATAATGGGCGCCCAAGCGTTCGGGCAAAATAAAATCACATTGCAACGTTCCGCACTGCCAATCCCGCCCGATGGCATCGCGCAGGACAAACTCTAGCTTGGGACCATAAAACGCCCCCTCACCCGGATTTAGGGTAAAATCAAGACCCGAGGCCACAGCGGCCTCTTTTAACGCCTTTTCCGCCCGATCCCACGTGTCATCACTGCCCGCGCGTTTTTCAGGACGGTCAGAAAATTTGATACGGACGTCATGAAAACCAAAATCAGCATAAACCTCTTTCAGCAGGGCGCAAAACGCCACCGCTTCTGCGTTAATTTGATCCGGCGTGCAAAAAATGTGGGCATCGTCCTGGTGAAAGGTCCGAAGGCGCAGCAACCCGTGCAAAGATCCCGAGGATTCATTCCGGTGCAGGGTATTAAATTCCGTCAGCCGCAACGGCAAATCGCGGTAACTTTTGATGCCCTGTTTAAAAATTTGAACATGCCCTGGGCAGTTCATGGGCTTGATGGCAAAGGTTTTTTCGTCTTCGCCGTGCTGACAAACAAACATATTGTCACGGAATTTATCCCAGTGACCCGATTGTTCCCACAGGGTTTTGTCCACCAGAATGGGGGTGTTGACCTCTTGATAGCCGTGCTGCTGCATTTTTTTCAAAATATATTGCACAACCCCCTGATAAACGGTCCATCCGGCTGGGTGCCAGAAAATGCTGCCGGGGGCTTCTTCCTGAAAATGGAACAATTCCATGGCGCGACCCAGTTTTCGGTGATCGCGTTTCTCGGCTTCCTCCAGCATGGTTAAATAGGCCTTCAGATCGTCTTGGCTGGCCCACGCGGTGCCGTAAATCCTTTGCAACATGGGATTTTTGGCATCGCCGCGCCAATACGCCCCCGCCACCCGCTGCAGTTTAAAGGCCATACCCACATGGCCCGTGGTGGGAAAATGGGGACCGCGACACAAATCCACAAATTCACCTTGACGGTAAAGCGTGATGATCTCGTTTTCGGGCAAATCACGGATGATTTCTGCCTTAAAATGCTCCCCCATCCCCTCAAAAAAAGACATGGCTTTGTTGCGTTCCCAGACTTCTCGCACCAGGGGAATCTTAGCCTCAACAATCTGGCGCATTTTGGCCTCGATGGCCGCCAGATCCTCTTCGCGGAAAGGCTCCGGCGTATGAAAATCATAATAAAACCCATTCTCGATAGAGGGACCAATGGTCACCTGAACATCGGGATACAGGGCCTTGACCGCCTGCGCCATAATGTGGGCGGCGTCGTGACGCAGCGTGTCCAAAGCTGCGGGATCCTCGACACTCAGAAGACTCACCCGCGCATCCTGCGTAATGGTGTGGGAAAGATCATAGAGCGTATCGTTCAGGGACAACAGAACCGACCGCTTGGCCAAGCTTTTGCTGATGGAATTGGCCAGATCAACCCCCGTGATCGGGGCATCATAGGTACGCTGGGAAGCATCGGGAAACGTCAGGGTTATGGGCATAACATGCAAAAGAAGTGTGAAAAAATCTTTTTAACAGAGGATGGGCGAAGACGGTAGAGAAATGTTCAAAGACACCCCCCTGTGATGCATACCCCCCTTGCACCTCTCCCCCGCAGCGCTTATATAAAGGCCTGAACGTAGAGAAAGTTTTTTGACCCTATGGCCGATTATTATCAACTTTTGGGTGTTGACCGCAATGCCAGTGCAGAGGACATCAAAAAGGCCTTTCGCAAACTGGCCATGAAATACCATCCCGATAAAAATCCTGGGGATGTCAAGGCAGAGGAAACATTTAAGGAAATCAACCAAGCCTATGAGGTTTTAAGCAACGCTGAAAAGCGCAAAACCTATGATCAATACGGCCATGAACATTATCAACGGGCCCAATCAGGGGGGGGTGCGGGGCCTGGGGGCTTTGATTTTTCTTCTGGGTTTTCAGATATTTTTGACGAGGTTTTCAATGACTTCATGGGCGGCGGGCGCAAACGTCGCGGCGGTGGCTCTATGCAGCAACCGGGCTCGGACCTGCGCTATAATTTGGATATTACGTTAGAAGAAGCCTTTAAGGGCAAAAAAACCACCATTAAATTTTCATCCCAGATGGCCTGCGAATCCTGTCAAGGAACCGGCGCCGCCGAGGGGTCATCCCAAGTCACCTGTCCTAGCTGTCAGGGGGCAGGGCGTATCCGGTCTCAGCAGGGATTTTTTGCCTTCGAGCGGACCTGTGCCCAATGTCAAGGGGCCGGCGTCATCATTGAAAAGCCCTGTCGCCCTTGCCAAGGCCAAGGCCGCGTGAACAAACAGCGCACTTTAGAGGTCACCATCCCCGTCGGGGTCGAAGATGGCACCCGCATCCGTTTGGCCGGTGAGGGAGAATCCGGCCTGCGCGGCGGCGGTGCTGGGGATTTGTATATTTTTCTTTCCATCAAGGCCCATACATTTTTTGAACGTCAAGCCGAACATTTGTTTTGCCATGCCACCATCCCCATGGTCACGGCCACTCTGGGCGGGATCATCGAAATTCCGGGGATTGAGGGAAAACGTCTGAAAGTCCCCATACCCGAAGGCACCCAAGCCGGCCAGAAAATCCGCCTGAAAGGACAGGGGATGCCCAAATTGCGATCCACCCTGCGGGGGGATTTGTATATTGACGTCACCGTAGAAACCCCCGTCAACCTGACGGAGCGTCAAAAAGAGCTGCTGAAGGAATTTTCCGGCATCGGCAACAAAACCAGCCCAAAATCCGAAGGGTTTTTTGATAAAATCAAGGGATTATGGGGCGATTTGACGGAATAATCCCCAAAATCCCATCCTTAGGAACACCCCAAAATGTCACAACGAAAAAAAATCGCCATCATTGGGACAGGCATTTCGGGTTTGGGTGCGGCCTCTTTGCTGCACCCCCATCACGACATTACGGTTTATGAAAAAAATGACTATATCGGGGGCCACAGCCGCACGGTGGATGTGGCCATGCCCGAGGGGCAAATCCCCGTGGATACGGGATTTATTGTGTTTAATCATAAAAATTATCCCCTGTTGACCCGTTTGTTTGATGCACTGCGGGTTCCCGTCATCAAAAGCAATATGTCCTTTGCCGCCAGCATTAACCAAGGATGGCTGGAATATGGCACTCAGTCGGTGGGCAGTGTTTTTGCCCAAAAACGCAATCTGCTGCGCCCCTCGTTTTGGCGGATGGTGGCCAACGTATTTCAGTTTAACGCCCGCGCTTTGGCCTATGCAAACAAAGATCCCTCAGTCACCCTGAAAGACTGTTTGGATGATCTGGGCATGGGGCCATGGTTTCGTGATTATTTCTTGCTGGCCATGGGCGGGGCCATTTGGAGCACCCCTCTGTCAGAAATGATGCATTTTCCCGCCCAAACCTTTGTGCGTTTTTTTGAAAATCATGGCCTGCTGAGCCTAAATGACCAGCCGCAATGGTACACCGTCCAAGGGGGCAGCCGTGTTTATGTTGCGTTGTTGACAGCGCCGTTTAAAGACCGCATTCGCCTTTCCAGCGGGGTTACCCGATTATGGCGCGATGGCGAAGGGGTCGTGGTTCAGGACGTTTCCGGACAGCAGAACCGTTATGATGAAGCCATTCTGGCCTGTCATGCCGATCAGGCATTGGCCATGATGGGGGATGCCAACGCCACGGAACAAGAGATTTTGGGGGCTTTTTCCTATCAACCCAACCATGCGGTGCTGCACAGCGATGTTGGGTTTATGCCCAGGCGTCGGGCCGCGTGGGCCAGCTGGGTTTATCTGTCAGAAAACAAAGCGGATCAGTCCCCCGTTGTGTCCCTAAGTTACTGGATGAACAATCTGCAATCCCTGCCCACACCAACCCCCCTGATGGTGACATTAAATCCGGGGAAGCCACCCGCAGAGGCCTTGGTTCATAATGCCTATACCTTTGAACATCCTGTGTTTCATGCAAACGCCATTAAAAATCAAAGCCGCATCGGCACGCTGCAGGGGCACAACCGCCTGTGGTTTTGCGGGGCCTATCAACGGTATGGATTTCACGAAGACGGTCTGGCCAGTGCGGTGGCCGTCGCCCAAGCCATGGGAATCGACCCACCATGGTAAAGGGCCCCCAGATTTACACGGCCCGTGTGATGCACAAGCGTCTGTTTCCCAAAGAAAATACATTTTCCTACGGCGTGTATTACATGGCCCTGCCCTTGCCGGCAGAGACAATATCCAGCGTTTGGGGAACCTTTGATCCCCATGATGTGGGGTACCGCGATGGTCGCGATCCTTTGGAATGGGTCAGGGATATTCTCAGCGCCCAAGGCCTTTCCGAACACGTACACACCATAATCCTGATCACCATGCCCAAGGTTTTGGGATATGTATTTAATCCCGTTAGTTTTTATTTATGTCTGGATACCCAAAACGCCCTACGGGCCGTTGTGTGCGAGGTTCATAATACCTTTGGGGAACAACACAGTTATGTATGTTTCCATGCCGATCATCGACCATTGGATTCGGAAACATGGATCTGTGGCCAAAAGGTGTTTCATGTCTCCCCCTTTTTGGAAAGAAACGGCACCTATCGCTTTCGGTTCGACTGGCAAGAGGATCGTTTGGGGGTCTGGATTGATTATTATGACGAAAACGACAACAAACAACTGATCACCGCCCTTTGGGGCACGTTTTCACCGCTAACCAAAAAAAACTGGCGCTTGGCCTTTTGGCGCCACCCCCTCGTGACCCTGAAAGCGATTGTTCTGATTCACAGACAGGCCCTGCGTTTGGCCCTGTATGGCATTGGCTATAAACCCAAGCCCACCCAACGACCAGACACTGTGAGTGTGTGTGAAGGACAAAAAACGGATGTTTGATCCGTTTTTATCCCTTCATCCGTGATGTTATTTTTAAGGAGAGGGCATAGGGTAAGGCCCGAAGAAATTTAAGAAAAAACGTAAATCTTTTGGGAAAGTGGATTTCAAAACGTTTGGATAACAGGCCATCGGCAATGGCGAGGGCCGCTTGATCTGGCTCGATAATCATGGGCATGGAAAAATTGTTTTTATCCGTTAGGGGGGTGCGGACAAATCCGGGGCTGATGAGTTTGACATCACAATGATGACCCTCTTCGGCATGCAGACTTTCGGCCAGATTGATGATGGCGGCCTTGGTTGCGCTATAGGGCTGGCCCTCTGGCAATCCCATATATCCGGCCACACTGCCACACAGGGCGATTTGTCCGTGACTTTCCCGCAAAAAAGGAAGAGCCGCCTGAATCAGATAAAACGCCCCCATCAGGTTTGTGGTAACAATCTGATGGGTCAGGGGGATATCAAGGGCACTCAGGCGCATGGGATCATAGCCCGCGGCCATAAAAATCACCCGATCCATGGAACCCATCGTTGTTTTGATGCTATGGGCCACCGTTTGCGTGGCCGCAGGATCCGAAACATCCAAAGGAAAAACACGGTGACGATCGGGTCCCAAAGAGGCACAAAGATCCTGCAAAGCCTCAACCCGCCTGCCCGACAGGGCCAATCTGGCCCCCCTTTGCGATAAAACTTTGGCCAAGGCGGCCCCGATGCCACTGCTGGCCCCCACCAGCCAGACAACTTGACCCCGATAGGTGTTCAAAATCATGGGTTTTGCTTTTGCATGAATAACGTCAGTTCCGCCACCGTAAAGCCAAATTTTTTCAGATAGGACCGATTCACAACCACACCATCATTCATGGCCCACATCCAATCATCAAAACGAATGCGGTATGTGCTGCCGTCCACATCCAGATCCATCACATAGTTCCAGCGCACGGCGCTGCCCAAGGTTTCCCCTTTGGCGGTGCCCAAAATGTCCGACGCGGTGCCTTCGTACTGGCCGTTTGCTATTTTTTTAATGTGCCAAATGCGCTGTTGTGTTTTTTGGGTATCATAATACACAAAATTCTCGGTCAGGGTGCCTTCGTCCCCTTCCCATTTTCCAACCATGGTGACATCAAAACGGCTGACCACGCGGCCGCGCCAGTCTTGGATAATGCCCCAGCCCTTGATGGGGCCGTTAAAATAGGTTTTGATATCAGCTTGGGGCTTGGTGTCTTTGTAAGTATCCATAGAATGTCCGGCGCATCCACTAAACATAACCAAAATTCCCATCAAGCTTAATAATTTTGTGACTTTCATACTGTCCTCTTAGACGTTCTGATAAAAAAACCATACAAAAACCCTGCTGCAATCAACTTTAAAAGACAAGGAATAAACGCATAGCCTAGGGACAGGACCCCAAGGGCCTCGGGGGTATTGACCGCTTGGGGTTTAAAGCCTGCGGCATCCAACAGCGGCAAAGCCACAACAGAGGCCAGAGCCAAGCTGGCCTTTGTCATAAAGGCCAAACAGGCATAATGAATCCCCGAAAAACGATGATTTTGATGACGATGAATGTCATCAGACAACAGCGACGGGGGCAACGTCAAATCCGCCCCCAGCGCCATCCCCGAAACCACGCACACCACGGCATAGGGCCACACATCCCCCGCCCCCAAGAAAAACGCCCCCACAAATCCAAAAACCGCCAGAATTTTTGAAAAAAACCACGCCCGATGCTTTCCATAACGCACACTGATTTTTTTCCACAGCGGCATACCCAAAGCGCCGGATAAAAAATACAGCAGCAGAAACGGCCCTGTTAAATCCTCTGCCCCCAAAAGATCCCGCACATAAAAAATCACCAACACCGCGGGTATGCTGGAGGCCAGCATGCTAACCCCATACACAAAAAACAACCGCAGACTGGCCACGGGCAACGCGCGTAGCCCAAGGAAGATGGATCCATGCTCAGGGATATCTTTGGTCTGTTGGGCAGTTTGCTGCCTTGCGCGGCGCAGGGTCGGCGCAACGGTTAAAAAGGCCCAAAGCCCAAGGAGCATCAAA
Source organism: Alphaproteobacteria bacterium (assembly GCA_947458145.1). Taxonomy (GTDB): domain Bacteria; phylum Pseudomonadota; class Alphaproteobacteria; order JAJTHO01; family CANGYM01; genus CANGYM01. Next base: position 46,857 of record CANGYM010000001.1, read on the forward strand.
ACAACCAAAATGCCGGAATACCACAAAAAGACCGTTTCTTTGGGAACCGTCTTTGACAAAAGAGAGGGCAGCGACACCGCAATGACCAAACCAATCAGGCCAAAGGCCTCCCGCGCCCCCGCAATACGGGTTTGATCGTTGGGATCACGAGTCCACAGCGTGGCCTGCGCCCCCAAAGTAATGCCCAAAAGACTATGAGCCGTCACAGCCAACAGGGTGCACAGCAAAAACCAAACAGGGGCCGAAATCAAAACAACATTAAAAAGCCCCGCCAAAGCAAGACACAAGACAATTCCCCCAATGATCATAAACAGGCCAAAACGCCCATGCTGACGATCAATCAACCACCCCATCAGGGGATCCTGAACGGCATCCACCAACCGAATGGACAGCAGCAACGCCCCCAGAAGGGTCAACGAAACACCGTGCTGGGTGGCATAAAAATCAGGGGCCAACACATACAGGGGAAAGCCCGCAAAGGCCATGGGCAACGCCATCAATCCATAAAGCCAAAGGGATTTTGGCGTCACCGCCATGGACGACATCACAACCCCAACAATGCTTGACGCAAGTCAGGCTCTGACGTGGTTTCGGCCAACCAAATCCCAAAAAACTGTTGGGCAAAGGCCCTGCCTGCGATGGTGCCGATGGGGGTTTCTCCATCGTAAAAAGAGGTTCCCTGCTCGGGGCTGTACACAGCGGAAAGCACAGACCCTTTTTTGACGTCAGGAAAAATGGCCTGCATTTGTTTTTCCCACTCTGCCAGTGTGGCGATTTCATTAAATCCCTGTTTTTTCATCTCTTCGATGGATCGCTGGGCAATATCTGCACCTTTCAGATCGCGGTAATATTCCATGGACAAGGCAAACGGCCCGCTCGGATCCCACCGCCCTTGCGGGGCATACAGGGTGGCCTGGTAAACATCCCAAAAGGCGAACGAAAGAATCCCTTGGCCAACCGTTTTCCCCTGAGGGACGCGCTGTTGAATAAAAGGGGAGGCCGAGGCCACCAAAGACCCCATCATCAAAAACAAGAGCAAAAGTCCAAAGGATTTAAGCATGGCGCAGTTCCCATTGCACAACATCGGTGCGGCCATTGCGAAACGCCGCAATACAGCATGTCAAATAAAACCGCCAAAGGCGAATGAATTTATCATCAAAACCCATGGCTTTGATGTCCTTTAGTTTATTTTCAAAATTCATCAGCCAGTGATTTAACGTCACGGCGTAATCTTGGCCAAACGAAAAGGCATCGGTGATTTTCAGGCCGGCTTTTTCTGTTTCCTCATGAAAACGCCGCGGAGAGGGCAACATCCCCCCAGGAAAAATAAACGTCCGAATGGCATCACCACCCTGACGATAACGATGAAAAAAAGCATCCGCAACGGTGATGCTTTGAATCACCGCTTTTCCTTTTTCTGCCAGCAATTCCTTGATTTTTGAAAAATAAACCGGCCAAAAGGCTTCGCCCACGGCCTCGAACATTTCAATGGACACGATGTGCTGGTAACGGTCTTTTTGGTGCCTGTAATCCTCTAATGCAATATCCGCATTGTTTCCCACCCGCTGACGGGCAAATGCCTGTTGAGCGGGGGAAAGCGTCAGACCCTTAATGGCATAATCCCCCCGTGTCAGGGCGCGTTCCACAAACCCCCCCCAGCCGCAGCCAATTTCCAAAACACTGCCCGACGGGTCCAATCGATCCAGAATGCGGTCATATTTATTGGTTTGGGCCTGTTCTAAGGATTCCTGTTGATTCTGAAACAACGCCGAAGAATAGGTCATGCTGGGATCCAGCCACAGGGCATAAAAATCATTGCCCAAATCATAATGGGCCTGAATATTTTTGGAACTGCCGCGCAGCGTGTTGCGATTCAGCAAATACCCGATACGGGATGCCAGACGTCCCCAGATATTGCCAAAGATATACCGCGCCAAGGCATCTTGGTTTTGCAATCCAAAAAGGAAAAAAGCGCTGGTGTCCGGCGAATCCCAACGTCCATCCCGATAGGTTTCTGCCAACCCGATATCCCCCCGCTGGATCATACAGCGGGCGACATTCCAGTCATGCAGCACAAGATAGGCCTCGGCCCCTGATTGCTTCCCCTGAAAATCATGGCGTTGACCATCGGGGGTTTCCACCGTGATGGCCCCATAATCAATACGGCTGAGGGCACGTAGAAAGGATTGTGTGATATGGCGATCGAGCATCATAAGGACATCACAGTTTATAAAAAGGGTATAAGAATGTTTTGGGATTTTTTATACCATTTTCTTAAAAACAAGAAATCTTAAAATCGATGGGAGGACATTTCCCCCTCAACTCCCCCATCCCCGCACCAGTTTCACTTTGTGGGGCCATTGCAAAAGAATCGTCTGGTTTTTCCCCACGACACGAAAAAAAAGGGTTGTTTTTCCCCGTTGCAGCGCTTGGGCGGCCTGATGCCAGCGGGATAAATCCTCGGTCCGGTTGATGGTCACGGTCATTTCGGTGTGGTGAGACAGGGTGCGCTCCTCTAAACTGGCCACATCCCGAACGATCAGGCGATAACCATTGTCATCATGGCTGAGGGTGGCGCGGATGAGCAGGGGGGCCCCCTCTTCAATCAAGGGGCGGGCGGCGTCAAGGGCCTCTGAAAAACACGTCACCTCAAAGGATCCCGTCCAGTCCGAGGCCTGCAAAAACGCATACCGATTCCCCTTGGCCGAGCGTTTTTCTTTTTTGGCGGTAATAACCGCCGCCAACGTTAATTCACGATCCCCGCCCGCTGCAACCAAATCAGAAATTTGCGCCGCCGTGGTGATATTGAGCATATCCGCAAACGATGCATACCGGTCCAGAGGGTGCCCCGAAACGTAACACCCCAAGGCTTGGTATTCATACTGCAACAGATCCGCCTGCCGCCACCGCGGCCCAGATTGATCCAATTTTGGGGTGGCGGGGTGTAAATCCAAATCCCCCAGCAGGGTCATTTGGCCCCCTTCCCTGCCCTGATCTTGGGCATAATCCAACAGCAAAGGAACATTATGATACAAAATATCCCGCGCAATGCCAAAACCATCCAGCGCCCCTGAGGCCACCAGATTTTCAAGAAAGCGTTTGTTGATCTGGCCCGTCATGCGCTTAAGGAAGTCAAAAATCGTTGTAAACGGCCCTTGTTCTTCACGGTTTTTGACCACAAAGGCGGAAAATCCTTCCCCCACACCCTTAATGGCGGCCAGGGCGTAACGGATACTGTGGGAAAGGGTTTGGCCCCCTACCCCCTCCACCTGAAACAACACCCCAGAGTGCTGGACATCTGGCGGCAGAATGGTTAAGCCCGAGGCCACAACGTCCTGTTTAAACAGGGCCAGCTTGTCGGTATTGCTGAGTTCATAACTCATGGTGGCTGCCATAAAAATGGCAGGGTAATGGGCTTTCATCCAAGCCGTCTGATAGGCAATGAGGGCATACGCCGCCGCATGGGATTTGTTAAATCCATAACCGGCAAACTTGGCCATTTGATGAAAAACCTCCGCCGCCTTGGCTTCAGGCACACCTTTGGTTTTGGCCCCCTGGGTGAAGCGGGCGCACTGTTGATCCATTTCGGATTTGATTTTTTTCCCCATGGCACGACGAAGAAGATCCGCCTCCCCCAAGCTATATCCCCCCATGGCTTGGGCAATTTGCATGACCTGTTCCTGATAGATCATCACCCCAAAGGTTTCTTTTAAAATGGGCTCGCACAAGGGGTGCAGATAATCGGGAATTTCCCGTCCATGTTTACAGGCCACATAACGGGGGATATTGTCCATGGGACCCGGGCGATACAGGGAAACGAGGGCGATGATTTCCTCAAAACGATCCGTCTCCATGGTTTTTAAGACCTCGCGCATGCCCGCACTTTCCAGTTGAAACAGGCCCATGGTTTGACCGGTGGCCAGAAGTTCAAAGGTTTTGGCATCATTCAGGGGCAGGGCGTTCAGGTCTATATTTTCCCCTGTTTCCCGCGCAATCATTTCACAGCCCAAACGCAAGATGCTGAGGGTTTTCAGACCCAAAAAGTCAAACTTAACCAGCCCCGCCTGCTCAACATATTTCATACTGTACTGTGTCACCGGCATATCGGATCGGGGATCACGGTAAAGCGGCACCACCTCTTGCAACGGTTGATCCCCAATCACAACACCAGCAGCGTGGGTTGAGGCATGACGATATAACCCCTCCAGCTTCAGCGCGATGGTCATCAGATCCTTGGTTTCTTCGTCGTTTTTCAGGGCTTTCAGGGCGGGCTCACTGCTAATCGCCTCCGCCAAGGTCACAGGATGCGCGGGATTTTGGGGAACCATTTTGCAAATACGGTCCACCTGACCATAGGGCAACCCCAAAACACGCCCCACATCGCGCAGCGCCGCGCGGGCCTGCAGCGTTCCAAAGGTGATAATTTGGGCCACACGATCATACCCATACCGCTGCTGCACATACCGCAGGACCTCGTCCCGACGATCTTGGCAAAAATCAATATCAAAATCGGGCATGGACACCCGCTCGGGATTCAAAAACCGCTCAAACAGCAAATTCCAGCGCAGGGGGTCCAAATCTGTAATGTTCAAACACCACGCCACCAACGATCCCGCCCCCGATCCCCGACCTGGGCCCACGGGTATGCCATGTTCTTTGGCCCATGTTATAAAATCCGAGACAATCAAAAAATATCCGGAAAATCCCATGCTGATGATGACATCCAGCTCATATCTCAGCCGCTCTTCATAGACCGAAACCACAACGCCAGCCTCTTTGTCTTCCCCCTGTTGGGGACACTCGGTCAGGCGCTTGTTTAGGCCATCTTGCGCTTTTTGGCGGAGCATTTCGGCCTCGTCCTGCGCAAAGGCTGGCAGCATCGGGCTGCGCTTTGTGGGCATAAAGGCCGTGCGCTGAGCAAAAACGTGGGTGTTGGCCAACGCCTCTGGCACATCCGCAAACATTTGGGCATAAACCTCGGGCGATTGCAGCGCGTAATCCTCTCGGGAATGTTGGCGATTGGATTCGGCCAACGTCACCCCCGCCGCCACACACAACAACGCATCATGGGCGGGGGTGTCTGATGGATCCTCAAACATAACCGCCGGAAACGCCAACAACGGGATATTCTGGGCATAGGCCAGATCAATCAGGGCCGTATCTTTGGCCGCGTCTTCATGCTGTCGGTCCAAACCGATAAAAAGACGATTGGGAAAAAGCCCCGCGAGTGTTGACAGATGCGAAGCATCCCGCAAAACATGGGAAAACACATAACTGCCCGAAAACCCCGTTACAGCCAGAAGATCCTCGGTATGCAGGGCCAGAGTTTCCAGCGACAGCGCATCATCCAGATAATACAGCTTCATCAACTGCAATAAATGTTTAAACCCTGTTTCCGTCTGGGCAAACAACGCCAGCACATCGATTTCTTTCCCCACAGGAATCGGCAGCAGGCATCCCATAACAGGCTGAATGCCTTTGGGGGCCAGCGTTCCAGAAAAATCCATGGCCCCAAACAAATTGTAACGATCACACATGCCCAGAGCCGTATAACCATAACGCTGCGCCAGCTCCGCCAAACGCTTAATGGGCAAGGCCCCCTCGGCCAAGGAATACGGGGTGCGAATGTTCAAAGGAAGCATAAAAATCAGATCGCCGAAAACAAAACAATCATAGCTAAACCCGCTTGGCCAACGCAATGGCCAGACGGGATCCTGTCTGAATCAGGGCGGAAAGCAGGGGATAGCCTGGGGCATCTTGGCCGTGGTGGGCAGAGGCGGTGTCGTGGTGTTCCCGCTCTTCCGCCTGAAATTGCACTAAGGTTTCGCGCAAGGGGTCATTAAGGGGGAGGGCCTGAATTTGTTCCTGATAATGCTGATCAATCACCGTTTCCACCGCCATGGTACAGGCCATAGCGGTTTTCGGCCCCAAGGCTGCGGTAAACATGCCCAGAACCTGACCGGCCCCATACCACAGGGGGGAGAGGGCAGAGGGGCGGACCCTTTCCTGCACACAGGCCTGCTCAAAAAAACGCAAATGGACAGATTCCTGATCCAGCATCTCCTGCAAAACAGGGGCGCAATCGTGATGTTTTAAAACCCGCAGCTGACCCTGATAAATGGATCTGGCCCCATACTCGCCGGCCAAATTCACGCGCAGCATCTGGGCACGTTCTTCAGGAAAAAGGGGTTTAGAGGTCATCCTCGGTGCTGTCCGGCAAATCGGCATCGGCTTCGGCGAAGTCTTCAGCGTTCAAATCATCCGATTCAATCAAAATCGAGGCAGCTCTGGTGGGGGCCTCAGAGTGCTCTCCGGCCAGCAAGGCCTCCAGCTCTTCTTCATCTTCGGCCAAGGAAATGTTGCGCTGCATGCCACGAATGCAATCCTCGCGCAGGGTGTCCACGGAAACGTTTTGCACACTGATTTCCCGCAAAGCCAAAACAGGATTTTTGTCATTGTCACGGGGCAAGGTGACCATGCTGCCCGCCGACAAATCCTTGGCACGTTGGGCCGCCAGCATAACCAGCTCAAAGCGGTTAGGAATCACATCAATACAATCTTCAACAGTAACGCGGGCCATAAGGATCTCTAAAAAAATAGGGTATGAAAAAGAAAAAATCTTTTGGTTGCGGCATACTAACGATTTTAAAGGCAGATTGTCAATCCTTTGTATCCGTTTGTAGGAGCAACTTGATAATGTCCTCTTTAGCAAATTAAGAATGTCCGCTTTAGGCTTTTGTTTTGTCATGAAGCGGGGGTTTAGAGATGGTGGGCTTTGGGGTACGCGAGATGGATCGTTGGTCGGTATTGGAGCGGGTTCGCAG
>CANGYM010000002.1 GCA_947458145.1 Alphaproteobacteria bacterium
GCGCTATGAAAAAGCCCCCCCTGCCAAGGGATATGTGCTGTTTGAAACGGGCTATGGCCCATCAGGCCTGCCCCATATCGGCACGTTTGGGGAGGTCCTGCGCACCACCATGGTCCGCCAAGCCTTTGCGGCGCTGAGTGATCTGCCCACAAAACTGTTTGTGGTTTCTGATGACATGGACGGACTGCGAAAAGTGCCTACCAATGTCCCGAATCAGGATCTTTTGGCGCAACATCTGGGCAAACCTTTAACCTGCGTGCCCGATCCCTTTGGCACACATACCAGCTTTGGGGCCCATAACAACGCCAAACTTCGGGAATTTCTGGACCGTTTCGGGTTTGACTATACGTTTATCAGTGCAACTGAAAAATACAAAGCGGGGCATTATGATGATATCTTGCGCCGTGTTTTGGCCCATTATGATGCCATTGTGGGGGTAATTCTGCCCACGCTTGGGCCCGATCGCCGCGAAACCTATAGCCCTTTCCTGCCCTTATGCCCAGACACCGGAAAGGTTTTGCAGGCCAAAGTCATCGGCCACGACACCACCGCCAGCACCATCACGTGGCAACACCCTGAAACGGGCCAAACCCTCACCAGCAGCATTCTGGGGGGGCACAGCAAATTGCAATGGAAAGCCGATTGGGGCGGACGTTGGGCCGCGTTTCAAGTGGACTATGAAATGAGCGGCAAAGACCTGATCGATTCCGTCAAATTATCCAGCAAAATCTGCAGGATTTTGGGGGAAACCCCACCCGAGGGCATGACCTATGAACTGTTTTTAGGGGAAGATGGCGATAAAATTTCCAAATCCAAGGGCAACGGACTGTCCATGGAAGACTGGCTAACCTACGGCCCCACAGAAAGCCTGAGCTTTTACATGTTCCAAGCCCCCCAGCGGCAAAAACGTTTATTTTTTGATGTGATTCCCAAAGCCACCGATATGTATCTGGATCATCTGGAAAGCTACACACGGGAAGACCCCTTAAAGCAGCACGATAACCCCGTGTGGTTTATTCATGGTGGACACCCCCCTGCCCCAGAAAGCCCCCTGAAATTCTCTTTGCTACAAAATCTGGCGGCCGCTGCCCATGCCGAAGACACCAGCGTGTTGTGGGGGTTTGTGAAACGTTACGATTCTGCATTAACCCCTGAAAACGCACCATTTCTGGACCATTTGCTGGGGTATGCCGTCCGGTATTACCAGGACTTTATCAAACCCAAAAAGACATACCGCTCGCCAACGGAAACAGAGAAAGGCGCTTTGTTGCGGCTGCGAAATGATCTTCTTTCGGCCCCTCAGGACACAGACGCGGAGGGGTATCAGAGTCTGGTTTATGCCGTGGGCCGTGACTTTGGCTATGACCCCATGCGGGATTGGTTTAGGGCCATTTACGAAGTTTTGCTGGGCGAAGAACAAGGTCCCCGCTTTGGATCCTTTATTGAATTGTTCGGGGTTCAGGGAACCTGTGATTTAATTGCTGAAAAAGTGGGGGCAGCGTGAGTCCCTCCCTCTGGACCGCCGCCCGATCCCTGCTGCCGCCTGAGGCCGCCCATCGCGCAGCCATTGCGTGGCTATCCCATCCCGCGCTGGTGCCCCCTCAAACCCTGAAAGACGATCCGATAACCCTGTGGGGCATAACCTTTAAAAACCGCATCGGGATGGCGGCGGGTTTTGACAAAAACGGGGAAGCGGTTGCAGGCTTGGCCCGTTTGGGCTTTGGCCATATCGAGGTGGGCACCATCACCCCCCTGCCCCAGCCTGGCAATGCCCGTCCCCGCGTTTTTCGCCTGCCCGAGGATCAGGCCATCATCAACCGCTATGGCTTTAACAGCGCGGGAGCCGAGGCAGCTTATCGAAATCTTTCGGCCCTATCCCCAGACGTCCGACGCTCTGTGGTTTTAGGGGTGAATATCGGAAAAAATAAGGATACGCAGGATGCCGCCGTTGATTACCGCCACGGTTTAAAACGATTTCACGACATCGCCGATTACATCACCATCAACATTTCCAGCCCCAACACCCCTAACTTACGGGATTTGCAAAGGGCCGAACCGTTGCGTCGTTTATTGTCAGAGTGCAGGGAAACTTTGGCAGGGCTCTCCCCTTCCCCGCCCCTGCTGCTGAAAATTGCCCCTGATTTGGATGCTTTGGCATTAAATGATCTTTTGGATCAGGTCATCGCGACCCGTATTGACGGCCTGATCATCAGCAACACCACCTTGGCCAGACCCCAAACCCTAAAAAATCCCCATGCCAAGGAAACAGGGGGCCTGAGCGGCAAACCGTTAATGGGACCCTCCACAGATATTTTAAAGCAAGCCTCTGAAAACTTGAAAGAGCGTGGCCTTACCCTGCCCTTGATCGGCGTGGGGGGCATTGGTTCTGCTGAGGATGTTCAGGCCAAGATAGGGGCCGGAGCCTGCCTGATTCAGGCCTATACGGCCTTTGCACTTGGGGGATTTGGGATCATGCGCTCATGGTAAATTATACCTGCCCCACCGTTGCCTTTTGCGATACCGATGCTGGGGGTGTTGTTTATCATACAAAATACCTTGAATTGGCTGAACGGGCGCGTGCAGAATTCTTGATGTCTCTGGGCCTGTCCAATCAGGCCCTGTGGGTGAAGGGATTTGTCTTCGCCGTCACCGATATGACCGTGAAATATCACAAACCGGCGGTTTTGGGGGATGGTTTATCCATCCAAACCACGCTGTTGCACCTTAGCCACGTGCGGATTCATCTGCAGCAAGATATTTTCAGGGACGAAAATCTTTTGGTCTCTCTCAGGATACACCTTGCGTGTTTATCAAAAGAGGGTAAACCTAAAGCTATGGACCCACCGCTTTATATGGCCTTGGCGTCTTTACGGGAAACTCAGGGATAAAAAAAGATTATGGAAAACGTTGCTGTTACGACGGAACAAGCGGTCTCGGCTGAAAAAAGCGGATCCCTCCTTCATTTTTTGGACAATGCCGATGTTGTGATTTGGACCATTGTGCTTCTGCTTTTGGCCATGTCGATCATTTCATGGACCATCATGATTCACAAATGGTGGACTTTGCGCAAAGTCGTGAAGGAATCCAAGACGTTTGAGGATTATATCTGGGCCCAAAAAGACATCAAACACGCCATCCCGCCTGGAACCAACGCCGTTGAACACAGCGCTGGACGCGTTTTTTTAATGGCCCAGCATGAATTGCCGGAACAATGGACAAAGGATGAAACGCCCTCCCTACTCTCTCGCGTGGACCGTGCCATGTCTGGGGTCATGGGACGGGATATGGAGGTTTACCGGAAACATCTGGTGTTTTTGGCATCTGTGGGCTCAACCTCCCCCTTTATCGGTCTTTTGGGCACCGTATGGGGAATCATGAACAGCTTTAGCGCCATTGCGGTGACGCAAAACACATCCTTGGCCGTGGTGGCCCCTGGGATTGCAGAGGCCCTGTTTGTCACCGCGCTGGGTCTGTTTGCCGCCATTCCCGCATCCTTTGGTTATAACAAATTTTCCACAGACATTAACCGCTATGCCAGACGCATCGAGCTGTTCATGGAAGATATCCTGCTGAACATCGAACGGGGGGGTCAATAAACCATGGCCGGCCATAAATTTACGGAAAACGATCCCATTTCCGAAATGAACGTCACGCCGTTAGTGGATGTGATGTTGGTGCTGCTGATTATTTTCATGGTGGCGGCCCCCATGCTGGTGTCTGGCGTGCCGGTGGATTTGCCCCAAACGCAGGCCGATAACCTGAACATGGACAAAGAGCCCGTGGTCATCACCCTGAACAAAGATGGGACCATTTTCCTGCAAAAACGGGAAACCCCGCGCGAAGAATTGATCGCCCGCCTGTCCGCCATTGTGCAGGCCTCCGCTGAAGAGGTCTATATCCGCGCCGATAAAACCATTCCCTACGGCGATGTTATGGTATTGATGGGGGATATTAAGGCCGCCGGATACAAAAAAGTTATGTTGATTGTGGAACAGCCGTCGTAGATCCCCATGTCCTATCATGTCACCATCCCGCGCCGTCCGTCTCGCCAAATCAGGGTGGGAAACGTTCTGATCGGGGGGGATGCGCCCATCGCGGTGCAATCCATGACCAACACCCTCACCACCGATATTCAGGGTACACTGGATCAAGTCAGGGGCCTAGAGGACGCAGGGGCGGATTTGGTGCGCATTTCGGTGCCTGATGAAGACTCCAGCGCATCATTAAAAAAAATCATTCCCCACTGCCGCGTGCCCATTGTGGCGGATATTCATTTTCATTACAAACGCGCGTTAGAATCCGCGGAGGCCGGCGCAAAATGCCTGCGCATCAATCCGGGCAACATCGGGTCCAAAGATCGCGTGCGCGAAGTGATTCAGGCCGCCAAGGACCACGATTGCGCCATCCGAATTGGGGTAAATGCGGGATCCTTGGAAAAACATCTTCTGGATAAATACGGCGAGCCCACCGCCGAGGCCATGGTAGAAAGCGCCCTGCATCATGCAAAAATTTTAGAGGACCACGATTTTTTCAATTTTAAAATCAGCGTCAAAGCGTCCAACGTGTTTTTGGCCGTGGCGGCATACCGCGCCTTGGCAGCGGCCTGTGATTATCCCCTGCATTTGGGCATTACAGAGGCCGGCGGGCTGCGTACTGGCACCGTCAAATCCTCTGTCGGTATGGGCATGCTGCTGATGGATGGAATTGGGGATACGCTGCGGGTGTCGTTATCGGCGGAGCCGGTGGAGGAAATTCGGGTGGGCTTTGAAATCCTGAAATCTTTGGGCCTGCGGGCCCGCGGGGTTCAGATCATTTCCTGCCCATCATGCGCCCGCCAGCAATTTGATGTGATCAAAACTGTGGCGGCTTTGGAAGAGCGCTTGGCCCACATCATCACCCCTATGACAGTTTCCCTGATCGGCTGTGTGGTCAACGGCCCGGGCGAGGCCATGATGACGGACATTGGCCTAACCGGCGGTGGCAACAATACCCACATGATCTATGTGGGGGGCCTGCAAAATCATCGCCTGAAGGATGGGGATATTGTGGAACATATTGCAGAGATGGTTGAAAAGAGGGCAGCAGCGATGGCTATGGCTGAGGTTACAGCTTAATCTTACCGAGGGGTTGCCGTCGTTTTTGGCAATGGCGGACCCAAAAACCAACCAAAATCATTGCTTTTTATGCCTAAAAATGGTAAACTCTTGAAGAATATGGAAGCAATCCTTTATGTCCAAAACTGTTTTAACCGTACACCTTGATCCCCAAGTGCAGTTGGCCCTCGATGCCTTGGCGGCGACGCTGGACCAGTCCCATTCTTGGGTGATTGAACAGGCTTTGCAGGATTATACGCAGCACCACGCTTGGCAGGTTCAGGCTATCCAAGAAGGGATTGCGTCCCTAAACCAAGGCCACGGCATTCCCCACGCCGCCGTGCAGCGGCGATTGTCTGACAAAATCGGAACCGACAGTTAATGCAACGACCCATTATTTGGTCACCCCAGGCCCTGGACGATATCGAATCCGCCCTTGATTATTTTCTGGAACGAAGTCCCCAAGCCGCTCAGCGTGTTTATCGTGATGTGATGCAGCATATTCAGCACTTGGCAGAACACCCTTTTTCCGGTCGCCTTGGGCGTGTCGTGGGAACACGTGAATGGGTGATCCCCAAAACACCCTTTATCATTCCCTATCGGGTCCATCAGGAACATGTGGAGATTATCCGCGTTTTCCACAGCGCCCGTCAGTGGCCCAAAGGGTTTTAAGCCTCTTCTAAAAACTTTAAAAACAAGCCCTTCTCCTCCCCATGCTCCCCAACCTCACCCCCGAAACCCTGCTTAAGGCCTATCGTATTGGCCTGTTTCCCATGGCGGAGGGGGCAGAGGACGAGGATCTGTTTTGGGTGGACCCCGATATGCGGGGGATTATGCCGCTACGGGCGCTGCATATTTCCCGCAGCCTGAAAAAAATCCTGAAAAAACCATGGGATATTCGGGTGGATACGGCCTTTGCCGACGTGATGCAGGGGTGCGCGGCGGCCACGGAAAAACGTCCAGAAACGTGGATTAACCGTGAGATTTACAGCCTGTTTTGTGATTTGCATGATTTGGGCCACGCCCACAGCGTAGAGATCTGGGAAAACGGCCAACTGGTGGGTGGGCTGTACGGGCTGCACGTCGGGGCCGTGTTTTTTGGCGAAAGCATGTTCAGCCGCATTCCCAACGCCAGCAAGGTGGCCTTTGTGGATTTGGTATACCGGCTGAATCGTTCGGGGTTTGCCCTGCTGGATACCCAATTTTTAAACGACCACCTGCGCCAGTTTGGGGCCATTGAAATTCCCCGAGAGTCCTATAAAACCCTACTGCGTCACGCTGTGGATCAGCAGGGTGTGGTGTTTCCCACTGCCCCCCTGCCCCGTCCGCTGGGCGATGATATCGGTCAGTGACTGCCGCCACGCCCGCGCCCCTGGCTTTCCCCGCCCCAGCCCCATCAGCGGGGGAAAAAATAACGATGGCCGCGCCCCCGCGTCGTTGCAAAAGGCAATATAGCGGCCAACGCTATCGGCAAGATCCACACTGCCCGCCTGCCCCGTTACCAACGGATCCACTGTCAACAAAATTTCGGGATGATCCCAAACCGCCCGCCCCAGCATGATGCCGCCCAAGGTTTCCTGCCAAGGGTTTTCAAAAGTACGCAGCCCCCCATTGATCATGATGTCGGCGTCAGGAAATCTTGCCTTGGCCGCCAGAACGCGGTCGTATTGCAGGGGGGGAATGGTGCGGTTTTCGGCGGGACTCAGGCCAGACAGCCACGCTTTTCGGGCATGCAGAACAATGCGACCGCATCCGGCATTCAGGCAGCTTTCTAAAAAACGATACAAATGATCATCGCTATCCTGATCATCCACCCCTAGGCGGGTTTTGACCTCAACAGGGCGGTGCGTTTCCTGTCGCATGGCCCGAATCATGGCCGCGACGCGGGGGGGATCCTTCAGCAAACACGCCCCAAAAGATCCCTGTTTGACGCGATCACTGGGACACCCCGCATTGATGTTATAGGCGATGTAGGCATGATGTTCCGCCATCCCCACAGCGCGGGCCATGGTATCCGGATCACTGCCCCCCAACTGCAAAATGACGGGACCTTCTTGCGGCAACACGGTGATGTCGCAGCCATGGATCACAGCCTGATCCACCAACATTTCCGTATAAAGCAGAACATGCTGCGACAGCATCCGGTAAAAAATCCGCGCCCAGCGATGGGTATAGGCCATCATGGGCGCTACAGCGTAAGAGAACATGCCACAGTGGCCTATGAAATCAGGTTTTTATACACCTTCCATGTTGACAAATTTCAGGAGAAACCGCAACAGTAAGCCTTAGTAAGAATATAAAAGACGACTTGCAAGAGATCTGCCCATGTTTTACTGGCTTTATACAACGTTTGGGCAGGACATTTCGGGCCTGAACGTCCTGCGCTATATTTCGTTTCGCAGCATTTGGGCGCTCATTACCGCTTTGGCCCTTACCATGGCCCTGGGCAAGCCCTTTATTGCTTGGCTGCGGCAGCAGCAAAAACATGGACAACCCATCCGTAGCGATGGCCCCGAAAGCCATCTGCTGACCAAGCAATCCACGCCCACCATGGGGGGGATGATGATTTTGTTGACCTTGACCCTATCCACCCTTTTGTGGGCGGATTGGGGGAATGTTTATATTCTCAGCATTCTTCTGGTCACCTTGGGGTACGGGGCTGTTGGGTTTTATGATGATTTTTTGAAACTGCGCTACCGAAACTCAAAGGGCCTCAGCGGTAAAGGAAAGCTTTTTTGGCAATCCACGCTTGCGGCAGCGGCTTTGGCCACTCTTTATTTGTTCACCGATCCTCTGATGTTTTCAACCGTCAGTCTTCCCTTTTTTAAGGATATCCTCTGGGATTTGGGCTGGTTTTTTGTGCCCTTTGCGGTGATTGTTCTGGTGGGAACGTCCAACGCCGTAAATTTAACCGATGGATTGGATGGTTTGGCCACAGTCCCCATTATGATGGCCGTAGGATGTTACGGGATTATCGCGTATTTAACGGGCCATACCATCTTTGCGGATTATTTGTACATCAAGCCCATTGTGGGCACGGGAGAACTGTCGGTGTTCTGCGCTGCCTTGATCGGGTCCTGTCTTGGCTTTTTGTGGTTTAATGCGCCGCCAGCCTCTGTTTTTATGGGGGATACAGGATCTTTGGGTCTGGGCGGGGCGTTGGGGGCGCTGGCCGTGATGACAAAACAGGAACTTCTGCTCTTGGTCATCGGCGGGGTTTTTGTGGTAGAGGCCGCCTCTGTCATCCTGCAGGTGGGCAGTTATAAACTGCGCAAAAAACGGATTTTCAAAATGGCACCCCTGCACCATCATTTTGAAAAAAATGGATTATCCGAATCCACCATTGTCATTCGATTCTGGATTGTGGCCGTCATTTTGGCCTTGGTGGGGCTCGCCTCCTTAAAAGTTCGGTAACCAGAGAAGAGCAGCCTTGCCAAAGGGGACTTGCTTTGACACTTTGGGTGGGGTTTGCTAAAAGATAAGGGATTCTGAAAAAAAAGGCCTGTCTCCCGTGCCCCAGTCCCGTTCCTACGATACCTATATTTTTGATTTGGATAATACGCTTTATGCCTCAGCGTCCAGGCTGTTCAGCCAAATTGACGCCAATATGACCTCTTTTGTACAAAAACATTTTGATTTGCCCTTTGAAGGGGCCCAAGCCCTGCAAAAAAAATACTTCGAAGATCACGGCACAACCCTGTATGGCCTGATGAAAAAGCATGACGTCAACCCCCACCATTTTTTGGACTATATCCATGATCACGTGGATTACACGTGGCTGAACCCTCACGAGGATCTCAAAGCTGCCCTCAACGCCATTGAGGGGACCAAAATTGTTTTCACCAATGCATCAAACCACCATGCCAGCCGTGTTCTGGATCGGCTGGGCATTGCATCGTGCTTTTCTGGATGCTTTGACATTATTGAGGCCGACTTTGCCCCCAAGCCCCACCGTGAAACCTATGAAAAATTGCTGGCCACGTTTGATGTGGATCCAAAACGCGCGGTGATGTTTGATGACATTCCCAAAAACTTAGTCACGGCCTCTCAGGTGGGCATGGCCACAGTTTTGATTTTGCATGATGACGAGGGGCTTCCCTATCGTTACGATGAAAACGCCCACGGCCCTTTTATCGATGATCAAACCGACGATTTGACCCACTGGCTGAAACAACACCACCAGATAATTTCTCAACCTTAACAAGAAAGTCTCTTTAGCCCTATGATCTCTTATGCGGAACAACAAAGTCTTATTGAATCCTCTTGGGAGGTGCGTGACACCCTGACCCCATCGGCAGCGGGTTCCATTCGCGCAACGGTGGACGAGGTTCTCAGCGCCCTGGATCAGGGGCGCCTGCGTGTGGCCAGCCCAGAAGGGGATTCCTGGACAGTCCACGAATGGGTGAAAAAAGCCGTCCTGTTGTATTTTCGCCTGAATCCCATGCGGGAATTGGGGGGCGGCGTGAAAGATGCCCTGTATGGGGATGCCAAGTGGTATGACAAAGTGCCATCAAAATTTGCGGGCTGGTCCACCGATGCGTTTCAAAATGCGGGATTTCGGGCCGTTCCCCCGTGCACCGTGCGGTTTGGGGCGTATATTGCGCCGGACGTGGTGCTGATGCCATCGTTTGTGAACATTGGGGCCTATGTTGATCGCGGCACTATGATTGACACGTGGGCCACGGTGGGATCGTGCGCCCAAATCGGGAAAAACTGTCATATTTCTGGCGGTGCCGGCATCGGTGGCGTACTAGAGCCCCTGCAGGCGGCCCCCGTTATTATTGAGGATAACTGCTTTATCGGAGCCCGTGCAGAGGTGGCCGAGGGCGTGCGCGTGGGCACAGGATCGGTTTTGGGCATGGGGGTTTACTTGGGGGCATCCACCAAAATCGTGGATCGGGCAACGGGTGAAATTTTTACGGGCTATGTCCCCCCATACTCTGTGGTGGTGGCAGGAACCCTGCCCCCCGCCGATCCCAAAAAACCCAGTTTATACTGCGCGGTGATTGTCAAACGCGTGGATGAAAAAACACGCTCCAAAACATCCTTAAACGATTTGCTGCGGGGGGATTAACGGCATGGGAACCTTTGTTGTTTTCGGTGGCACTGGGTTTGTGGGGCGCTCTGTGGTGCATCATCTGTGCGCCGAGGGACACAGGGTTATTGTGCCCACACGGTCCGTGGAAAAGGCAGCGTCTCTTAAGGTCTCCGGCCATGTGGGGCAGGTTACCCCTTGTGCTTTTGATCTCTTTCGATCCTCAAAAGAAAGCCTTAATACCCTGCTTGCCGGTGTTGATGGGGTGATCAATACGGTGGGTATTCTGTATCCCAAACGCTTGTTTGATACCCTGCACGTTCAGTGGCCCAAAACACTGGCCACCGCCTGTGGTCACTTGGGGGTGGAACATTTGATTCATATTTCCGCGCTGGGCGTGGCGCCATCATCCAAAAGTGCCTATGCCTCCTCCAAGGCCCGCGGTGAACAAGCCGTTTTGTCCATTTTTCCCCGCGCCAGCATCCTGCGCCCCAGCGTTATTTTTGGGCCTGGCGATGGGTTTTTGGGGAAATTTGCCAACATGGCCTCTCTTCTTCCTTTTTTACCCCTGATTGGTGGCGGAAAAACCCGCTTTCAACCTGTTTTTGTGGGCGATGTGGCACAGGCCGTGATGGCCCTGATTGCCAGCGAACGTCATGAAGGACAGGTGTTTTCCTTAGGCGGTCCCAACGTTTTATCCTTTCGGGACATCCTGCAGGCCATTATCAAAACCACGGGGCATGATGTTTTTTTTATGCCGGTTCCCTTCTTTATGGCCTCTATCTTGGGCTGGATTATGCAACAGTTGCCCCGCCCGATTTTAACAGCGGATCAGGTAATTTTACTCAAAAGCGACAACGTTGTTCCGGCGGAAACCAAAACCTTCGAAGATTTGGGCATTCTGCCCACGTCCATGCTGCCCATGTTGCCTGAGCTGTTGCAGGGCCACATGCGCGGGGGACGCTGGGGCACACCGCACAGTGCAATAACAGAGTCTGAGACCGCTCCGCATGCCAACCTTTGATTTAGAACGTGGCCACAAAAGCTTGGTGGTGGGGGTCGATGAAGTGGGTCGCGGCCCCTTGGCCGGCCCTGTTGTGGCAGCGGCCGTGGTGTTTCATACCTATGATGTGCCAGAGGATGTTTTGTCTCTGATTCAGGATTCCAAAGTTCTCTCTTCGGCCCAAAGATTACGGGCCATGCAGGCCATCGCCCCCTACAGCTCTGTGGCGTGGGGCGCCGCATCCCGAAACACCATTGATGGTATGAACATTTTGCGGGCCAGTTTGCTGGCCATGCAACGGGCCGTAACGGCATTGGCACGGCGGCATGGACCGTTTGATCATATTTTAGTGGATGGGAATCATTGCCCCTCTTTTCCCTGCCCCGCCAGTGCCGTGATCAAAGGGGATGGTTTAAGTGTTTCCATTGCCGCCGCCTCTATTTATGCCAAAGCGCTGCGGGATCGTCTAATGGTTCGACTGGCGACCCGCTATCCTGATTTTTGTTGGGAAAAAAATGCGGGTTATGGAACGGCCGCCCATTTAAACGGCCTTAAAACCGCAGGCCTGACCCCCCATCATCGGCTGTCCTTTCGACCCGTCGCTTTACAACAAAGGGCCTAAGATGCGGATTCTGGTTGCGGGACATTTTAAATACACCATGCATTACGGCATCATGCAAAAACTGTATCATGCCATGATCCGATTGGGGCATGCGGTGATGTTGTTTGATGACCGTACGGTGGCCCGACGCGCCACATGGTTCGGCGGCCGACAGGTGGGCATTGCCCCCATGAACCTGCGGTTTTTAAGGGCCGCCCAAGAATTTCAGCCCGACGTCATCGTTCTGGGCCACTGTGAAATGATTTGGAATGTCACGCTGGATCAAATCCGCCGTAGCCTGCCCCACACCAAAATCATTTATCGCAATGTGGATCCCCTGATGCACGTTCAAAATGTCAAAGATATTCACAATCGCACGGACAGTGTGGATTGGATCTTTTTAACCACCGCTGGGGACGCCCTATCCCAATTTTCCGGCAAACGGGCCAAAATTGCCCATATCCCCAATCCCGTGGATGCGGCCATTGAAACTGGGCGGGCCTTTGCCTGCCCCTCTTATACCCATGACTTGTTTTATTCCATTGGGGGCATTTATGCCAACGATCCCCGCCCTGCTGTGGCGCAGGGCATTTTGGATGCCTGTCCTGGTGTTTCCTGCTACTTTGGGGGAATGTTTGGCAATCCCCATATTTTTGGTCCGGCCTATTATACCAAACTGGCCACGGTAAAAATGGGACTGAATTACAGTCGGGAAAACGATGTTTACCTTTATTCATCAGACCGCATGGCCCAGTATATGGGCAATGGGCTGTTGACGTTTGTGCATCGGGATACGGGGTTTGGGGAATTGTTTTCGGATGAAGACATCGCCTTTTTCAGCAATGCCAACGAGCTGCATGAAAAAATCCGCTTTTATGCACAAAATGACAATGAACGGGTACGCGTAGCACGCCAAGGATGGGAAAAAATCCATACCGTGTTTTCCAGCGATCAGGTGGCCCGATTCATGATCCAGTGCGCCATGGGGCAGCCCATTTTGGCCGGTCAATTCCACTGGCCCACACAGGCCTTTTGAAAAACCAGATTACAGAAACGCTTTTTGGATTTTTTCGATCAAATCCAGCTTTTCCCATGGGAAATGGCCCTCGTCTGTAGGCTGGCGGCCAAAATGGCCATAGGCGGCTGTTTCTTGATAAATGGGGCGGTTCAGCTGCAAATGCTGGCGAATGCCTTTGGGGGTTAGGTCAATAAAGCTGCGCAGCTTTTCGGCCACCCTTTCTTCGGGCAAGGTTGTGGTGTCATGAAAATTCAAATAAAGCGACAACGGCTCAGACACCCCAATGGCGTAAGACAGCTGCAACGTACAGCGTTTGGCCACCCCTGCCGCCACTAGGTTTTTGGCCAAATAACGGGCCGCATAGGCAGCGGAACGATCCACCTTTGTGGGATCCTTCCCCGAAAAGGCCCCGCCCCCATGGGGGGCCGCGCCCCCATACGTATCAACAATAATTTTGCGTCCCGTTAATCCCGCATCCCCATCAGGCCCACCGATGACAAAGCGTCCTGTGGGATTGATATAATACTGGGTGTCTGGGGTTAGAAATTCCGGCGGCAAGGCTTTGGCCACATAATGACGGACAATGTCGTGAACATCAGCAACATCCATGGCTTCGGTATGTTGCGTGGACACCACCACGGATGTGACACCCACAGGGCGCTCGTTTTCATATAAAAATGTTAACTGGCTTTTGGCATCAGGGCCTAGGCCTTTGATGTCCCCCAAATGGCGGGCCTCAGTCATCAGGCGCAAAATTCTGTGGGCATAATAAATGGGGGCAGGCATGAAATCTGGTGTTTCGTCACAAGCATACCCAAACATGATGCCCTGATCACCGGCACCCTCTGCCTTTTGGGATGTTTCATCCACACCCACGGCGATATCCGCCGATTGTTCGTGCAGATAATTTTGCACCACCAGATTTTTCCAATGAAAGCCCCGCTGTTCATATCCAATACGGCGCACGGTTTGACGCACCACGTCCTCGATCACATCGGGGGTCATGTCATCTGGTCCGCGCACTTCCCCCATCAAAACCACACGGTTGGTGGTGGCCGCCGTTTCAATGGCGCAGCGGGCGTGGGGATCGCGGGACAAATACGCATCCACCAAAGCATCGGAAATCTGATCGCAAATTTTATCGGGGTGACCTTCGGAAACAGATTCACTTGTAAACAAAAAAGCACTCATGATGATAATCCTAAGCCACGTGAATCAAAGGTTCGTTGTATTCTACGGGCTGGCTATCCTGAACAAAAATGGCCTTGACGACCCCGCGAACGGGTGAGGGGATGGGATTCATTACCTTCATGGCCTCAATAATCAAAAGCGTTTGGCCCTTTTCAACAGTGTCGCCAACCTTCACAAAAGTCTCTGCCCCAGGACGAGGGGAAAGATACACATTGCCCACCATAGGGGATTTCATGGCATCTTGAGGAAGGGTAGAAGGCGACGCGGATGAACCCGCAGCCGGAACCGAGGATTCCACCGCAGCGGGGGCATAAACCATATGGGCAGACGTCCCCCCATGCCGCGCCACACGGATTTTAAAGGTACCATCGGACAATTCGATTTCTGTCAGCGAGGTCTCGTTTAACAAATCGGCCAAGTCTTTGACCAGGGCCTTATCAAGAACATTCGCCTTATTTAAAGGAGTTTTCGTCATGTGGGTTCAGAAGCTCAGCTAAATGCATCAAAGCATACTTATACCCATTTATCCCAAAACCGCAAAGGATTCCTTTGGCCAAAGGGGCGACATAGGAATGATGACGCACAGACTCACGGGCAAAAATATTGCTGATATGGACCTCGATTACGGGGTTGGGGTAAAGGCGAAGGGCATCGTGCAACGCCAAAGAGGTGTGGGTGAAGGCCCCCGCATTGATAATCAGTCCGTCCGTTTCCCCCACGGCGGCATGAATGGCCTCAATCAGATCCCCTTCATGATTGTATTGCTGAATCTGAATCGATAACCCCAGCGCATGACCGGTTTTTTCGCACAGCTTGACCAAGTCTTGGTAGGTGGTTTC
Source organism: Alphaproteobacteria bacterium (assembly GCA_947458145.1). Lineage (GTDB taxonomy): Bacteria > Pseudomonadota > Alphaproteobacteria > JAJTHO01 > CANGYM01 > CANGYM01. The sequence goes on from CANGYM010000002.1 coordinate 14,781, forward strand.
ACCATACACAGAAACTTCACGACGCCCCAGCTGATTCAAATTGGGACCATTCAAAATCAAAATCGATGACGACATAACGAAAAAACACCTTTAAGAGAAAGATGAGCGGCAGGATGATTTTTTATGGGGCTGGAACCGATGGCCTCTATTCCGCCCCAACAATTTTCTCCCACCAAGAGGGTTTTTCTTTCTTGTCTTTGGCTTTATCCATATCTACGGAAGCCGATGACGCTGGCTCTGACGCTGGCTGCGCAACAAAAGAGGATTCCCCTTCTGCCGAGGATCCTTCTGCAGAAGATCCCTCCCCAGGATTCCGGCCGCGACGACGGTTGCGGTATCGATTGCGACGGCGTCGTTTGTTATCGTCACGGGGCCCCTCTTCTGAGGATTGTTTTTGGGGCGAAAAAGTGTCCTGACCATCAGATTCCCCATCAGAACTGGCCTGAGATTCCCCCTGATTATCGGATCTTTCGGAAAAAGGACCCCTGGGTTGCTGGGTACGGTCCTGACCACGTCCACGCCGGTTACCCCGATTACGGCGGCGGCGGCCGGTGAAGGATCCATCCCCCCCTTCTGTATCTTGGGTGGTCGCGTCCTGAGCCTCTTCCCCTTCAGCCGCGGGGGGGGTACGGTCACGACGACGATCTCTGTCTCTGTCTCTGTCTCTGTCTCTCTCCCCGTCTCTATCTCTGCCACCTCTGTCACGATCACGACCTTTTTCGCGCTCGCCCTCTTCGGTTTTGTATCGGTCAGAAGGCCGACGGTTCGATGATTTTTTCTTTTGACGCTCGCTTAATTCTTGTTGAAAGGCCTGAAGAACTTCCAGATTTTCTGGCAAATGATGACCCTCTGCTTTTTTCTCAAGAACATCGATTTGATATCCGTTGTCTGGAATATCCGTGCTTTCTTCAATGCGGATGCGTATGGCATACAGACGCTCAATGTCCGTGATTTCCGAACGCTTTTCGTTAAAAAGATGAACGGCCAATCCATGCGGCACCAGCAACCTGAGCAGGAAGGCATTTTGTTTTAACCCTTCATACTCCACAGCCCGCAAAAGGGCCAAGGCGAGGGATTCCACCGAACGCAAGCGGCCACTGCCCTGACAATGGGGGCAGGAATGACTGCTGATTTCCTCAATAGAGGGGCGCAGACGCTGGCGGGACATTTCCAACAGACCAAACTGGCTGATGCGCCCGACTTGGATGCGGGCCCGATCTTTGCGCAGCAGATCCTTCAGCCGTCGCTCCACAGCGGCATTTTTGCGATTGTCTTCCATGTCAATAAAGTCAACCACCACCAAGCCAGCCAAATCCCGAAGGCGAAGCTGACGGGCAATCTCTTCGGCGGCCTCTAGGTTGGTGCTTAGGGCCATATCCTCAACGCTGCGCTCTCGCGTGGACCTGCCAGAGTTCACATCGATGGATACCAGGGCCTCGGTTTGTCCAAACACCAGATACCCACCAGAAGGCAACTGGGTGATGGGCTTAAAGACAGCTTCGATCTGAGGTTCAACATGGTGGCGATGAAACAGAGGGATGACTTTGTCTTTATAAGGCTTCACCCTCTTGGAATGCGAGGGCATCATCATTTTCATGAAGGCTTTGGCTTCTTTATAAGCCTCTTCCCCAGAAACCCAGATTTCCTCAGTTTCGCGATCATAAATATCCCGAATGGCGCGGCGAATCAGCTGCCCCTCTTCATAAATCAATGACGGGGCCACGGCGCTGAGGGTATCCTCCCGAATCTGTCCCCAAACCCGCAACAGATAATCATAATCGCGCTTGATTTCGGTTTTTGTCCGCCCCATACCGGCGGTCCGCACGATCACAGAGATGGATTCAGGAACCTCCAGATCATCCAAAATGCCGCGAATGCGCTTGCGGTCTTCGTGACTGCCGATTTTTCGGGAAATCCCGCCGCCACTGCCAGAGTTTGGCATTAAAACACAATACCGCCCCGCCAAAGAAAGATACGTCGTTAAGGCCGCGCCTTTGTTGCCCCGCTCTTCTTTGACAACCTGCACCAACAAAATCTGATTTTTCTTAATCACTTCTTGGATGGTGTATTGACGCTTTAGGCGGCGATGACGTTTCCATTCATCTTCTTCTCTGTCCGAGCCCGCTGAATTTTTTTCAGAAACGCCCAGATCCATGGGAATGGTTTCCGAAGACTCCTCATCATCCAAAGCTATAGGCTGAAAATCACCCTCGGCATCAAAGGAAATCCCATCATCAGCGGCGGTGTCTTGGTCATCAGCATTGTTAATCGTTGGGGCTTCTTCATCCTCGTCGCCCTCTTCAGGGGCCGGCAAAGACTCCTCTTCGATCAAATGCTTGCGATCCGCGATGGGTATGCGGAAATAATCGGGATGAATTTCAGAAAACGACAAAAACCCTTGGCGGTTTTGGCCATATTCCACAAAAGCAGCCTGCAAAGACGGCTCAACCCGCGTGACTTTCGCGAGGTAGATGTTGCCTTTGTTCTGTTTTTTTAGCGTTGATTCATAATCAAACTCTGAGAGTGTCCCGTTTTCCAGGACGGCCACGCGCAATTCCTCGGGATGTTCCGCGTCGATCAACATGATTTGGGTCATTACAATGTATCCTTTTTAACGCAGCCAACGGCCGCATGAAACGTGAAGAAGAAAGAAACCCACCCCGCATACGCGCAGGATAAGAAAAAGAAAATTGGGGGAAAAACCCAAAAGAGGGAGCACGATCAATAAAGCGCAAAAAACGATTAGAGCGTGTCACAATGAATCCCATCATCCCTCAAAAACAACCTCATTATGGCATCACAGAAAACGACACCTTTAGAGGATACTGTCTAATTTAAACATATTTTTTTGTATCGTAAATCCCTTTGTCGGATTTTTTTATAGGGACGCCATGGTTTCAATATCGTTAACAGCAAAATCCCCCTCACCCACCGATAGCCCCATGGCCTGCAAATGGGTGATGAGGGTTTTCACGAGGACAGGAAAGCCAGAGGGCGTCAAAGATTCACACCGCACACTCAGGGCGGGCTGGGTGTTGCTGGCGCGGACCAGCCACCAGCCTTCGGGGGTTTCCACGCGGATCCCATCGATGGCCAAATGGGGGGCGCCGGAGGCTTCGATCCGTTGGCGCAGGGCCTCTATGATGGAAAATTTTTGATCATCGGCGCAAAAAATCCGAACCTCAGGAGAAGCGAGCGAGGATGGCAAAGCCTCCAGTTGTGACGAAAGCGGCCCTTGGGCCAGAATCTCCAGCGTTCGAAGGGCCGCGTACAGGGCATCATCATATCCCCCATAACGATCCGCAAAGAAAATATGACCACTGCCCTCCCCTGCAAAAAGAGCCCCTGAGCTTTTCATTTTGGCTTTCATATGGGCATGGCCCACCATCCAAATCACAGGGTGGCCCCCATGGGTTTGAATATCATCAAAAAACATACGCGATGTTTTCACATCCCCCAGCAGCGTGGCCCCAGGGCGATCCTGTAAAACGCCCCGCGCGAGCAGGGTTAAAAGGGCATCAATGCTAAGAATCCGGCCCTGATCGTCCACAACCCCCAACCGATCGGCATCCCCATCAAAGGCCAACCCGATGTCCGCGCGGTGATGCAAAACGGCCTGTTGCAGCTGCAGCATATTCTTGGGCTCGCTAGGGTCCGGATGATGGGCGGGAAAGGTTCCATCAATATGACCATTGATCACAATATGTTTTCCTGGCAACTGGTTGACCAATGTCCCAATCACATCCGCCGCCGCCCCGTTTCCAGGATCCCAAACGCAGGTCAAGGCATCGGGAACATCACTCAGATGCGTGGCCTTCAGCAAAGCCTCAACATACGCCTGCTGCAGGGAAACGGGAACAATCGCCCCCTTTTCAGGGGCCGGAACAGCGTCCTTCATCATGGGATGCAAGGCACGCAGGTCGTCCCCGTAAAAGGGCTGCCCCGCCAAAACGCATTTAAACCCATTATATTCGGGGGGGTTATGGGATCCCGTCACCATAATCCCCGAAGATGCGTGAGTTTTTTGGGTTGCGAAGTACGTCATGGGTGTTGGGCCCACGCCGATATCCAGAACCTCCACCCCCCCCTCAGACAAACCAAGGCGCAAGGCCTCCGCCAACATCGGGGAATGCAGCCGGCCATCATAACCCACCACGACAGAGGAAAGACCTGCACCTCTTAACTTTTGCGCATAGGCCAACCCAAAATGACGGGCAAACGCGGGGGTAAGGGTATCCCCCACAACCCCCCGAATATCATAAGCCCGAAAAATGCTGGGATCGTACATGGCGATGGGGCTAGGATTGGGATGATGAGTAGGCTGCAAAAAAACGCTCCATCAAATGCACCCCAAATCCTGTGGCGCCCTTGGGGGCCAAGTCTTTGCCATTTTTGGATGCTGTGACACCCGCAATGTCAATGTGGGCCCACGCCACATCTTTTTGAATAAACCGCTGCAAAAACTGGGCGGCGGTGATGCTGCCGGCGCCGCGCCCTGATCCGATGTTGCGCATATCGGCAATGGGACTGTTCATGTCTTTGTTGTACTCTTCATTCAGGGGAAAACGCCAAATGGGTTCGTTGGCATCGTTAGAGGCGGCAAACAAAGCCTCTGCCAGCTTGTCGTTATTGCTGAACAAACCGGCTGTCAAATCCCCCAAAGCCACAACGATGGCGCCCGTTAATGTCGCAAAATCAATGACGGTTTTGGGCTTGAACGTTTCTTGGGCGTACCACAGAGCATCACTGAGAACCAAACGCCCTTCGGCATCGGTGTTCAAAACCTCAATGGTCTGTCCTGACATGGACGTGACAATATCCCCTGGACGTTGGGCGGTGCCAGAGGGCATGTTTTCCACCAACCCCACAACCCCAACCACGTGAAAGGGGGATTTTTGCTCGGCCAACATCTGAAGGGTGGCCACCACAACAGCCGAGCCCCCCATGTCCCACTTCATATCTTCCATATTGGCGGCGGGTTTAATGGAAATCCCCCCCGTGTCAAAGGTCACGCCTTTCCCAACCAAGGCAATCGGCGCATCATTGGTTTTGGATCCACGATATTCCATCACCACCATCTGAGATTCCACAGCACTGCCCTGACCCACGCCCAGCAACGCACCCATGCCCAGCTTTTTCATGTCCTTTTCGCCCAAAACTTTTACCGATACGGGCAGTTTTGCAAAAACTTCTTTGATTTTTTCGGCGTAGGTTTCAGGATTCAGGATGTTCGAGGGCTCGTTCTGCAGGGTCCGCGCCAAATAGACCGCCCGCACAAAGGCCGATGTTTTTTCAAAACAAACCTCGGCGGCTTTCTTATCATTCACCAAAAAAACCAGAGAGGACAGTTTGGGCTTTTTCACATCAGGGCGCTCTTTGGTGATGTATTTATCAAAGCGATACCCTTTCAGCAAAGCCCCTGCCGCCATATCGTTGGCCGCATACTCTATGGATCCCCCCGCCCCCAAAGGCGCCACAACCGCGGTGGTCTCTTGACCACTCTGCAAAGCCCCGATGATGCTGGCACCAATTTTTTGCAAGGCCAGCGGGGTAAGGTCACTGGTTTTTCCAATACCGGCAACAACCACAGTGATGATTTTATCTTTTAAGGCCATTTTGTACGTGGCTGTTTTTCCAGAGCTTCCCTTAAAATCATCTTTTTGTAAGAGGTCGGAAACAAGGGCTTGGGCCGCGCTGTCTAGCAGTTTATCGGCCACAAGGACCTTGTCCTCGTCATAAAAAACCACAACAGAGGCGGCAACCTCCGGAGCACTCAGGGCAAAAGACACAGGAAGCATAGAAAAATCCTTCATAAAACAAGTGATGTGTTTGTTTGTAGCATGATTCTTAGGACAGACAACAGAAAGTAAAAAAATCTTGAAAAACAGCCAATACCCCTAACCCCCGATAAAATACGCCCCAATCCCCATCATCCCCCCCGTCACCGCGCCCCAGATCACCAGCCACCCCAAGTGTTCATGGATCATCCGGTGGACCAGATCTTTGACCATAACCGGCGTTAATTGATTTAAACGATCGTTGATCAATTGGCTGATGAGAGAGCGCACGTTTTCCGGACGCTTAGGGTCCGTTTGATTGTTCATCAAATCCTGCAAAATGGCCTGAATTTTTTCTTTCACGGGCTCGCGCAGGGGTTCCAGAGCCTTCTTCCCCCCCATGAGGGCAAGCATACTGCCAAAGGACGAATCCGCGATGGCATCCGCCAAATGATCGAAAATTTTATCTTTATCAAGGGACAGACTGCTGGTTTTGCTTTTTAAAAACGATTGGACATGATCGTCCTGAAAAAACTCCCGCATCATCATATCGTGCAGGGTGGTTTTAAACGATTCAAAGCGATTTAAAATAACGCCCGATCCATACATAAACGGAACACGTTCAAACAACATATACACGGCCAGCCAGTTGGTTAACCCCCCTGACAGGGCGTATAGGCCGATATTCAAAACCAAGGCGTGCCAAGGTTCAGGCAAAACAAAGGCCAAGCCGACAAGAGAGGCGGCAATCAGGTTGGAAAGAAGGCTGACGTTCATCGGATTATATTGTGGGATGGATTTTCCCAAACCTTATGGATTATAGTGGGTTTATGCAACCTGTTATTGGCCTGTCTTGTTGTGTGAAAAACGTGGATAAACTCCATTTCCATGGGGTGGGGGAGCGTTTTATCCGTGTGGTTGCCGATGTTTTGGGGGCCACGCCGCTGCTGATTCCCTCCATCGGGGCCAGTGCGCTTCAGGTTTTGCCCCATTTGGATGGACTGATTATGACGGGCAGCCTGTCCATGGTGGATCCGGCCCATTATGGGGAGGATATCGCCCTGCCTGAGGCCTGCTATGATGCCCGCCGCGATCAGACCACGCTTTCTTTGATCACAGCCGCCTTGGGTCAGGGGGTTCCTTTGCTGGGGATTTGTCGGGGGATTCAGGAAATGAACGTGGCCTTGGGGGGCACGTTGCACCAAAATTTGAAACAGGTGCCCCAAACGTTGGATCATTTGGATCAAGGGCTGACCAACGACGATGCCGCCCGCTTTGCCAAAAAACACGATGTGTTTTTAACGCCTGATGGCTTTCTGGCGGGGCTGAGTCCGGTGGGGGGCACCCTTCGCGTCAATTCTTTGCATACGCAGGCGATCAAAACCTTGGGTTCTGACTTAACCATTGAGGCCCTCGCCCCCGACGGCGTTATCGAGGCCGTTCGCGTCACCACCGCCCCCCGCTTTGCAGTGGGCATTCAGTGGCACCCCGAATGGGAACCGGAAAGCGATGCCTTTTCCATGGCCTTGTTTCAGGCGTTTTTGGGGGATGTGGAAATATCCCGCGCTTTTCGTCGCTTCTCATCCTAAAGAGTAAAAAATCCCATGGCCAAACCCAAAATTCATTATCAATGTCAGGCCTGCGGGGCCACCCACCCCCGCTGGCAGGGCCAATGCGAGGGCTGCGGGGCATGGAATACCTTAACCGAAGAGTTGCCCACTGTGGCACTATCACCTGCGGGGAAAACACCTCAAAAATCCGGCTTAGTCCTAGAGCCCCTGCAAAGACAAGAGGCGCCCTCTGCCCAGCGCATGTCCACGGACATTGGGGAATTGGATCGGGTTTTGGGCGGGGGCCTGATGGTGGGCTCGGTGATTTTAATCGGGGGGGAGCCTGGCATCGGTAAATCCACACTGTTGCTACAGGCCATGATCAACCTGTCACGGCACCACGACGTGGCCTATTTCACGGGGGAGGAATCGCTGGATCAAATTGCCCAGCGGGCGGTTCGATTGCATGCCCCCCACGATCAGGTAATGGCGGCGCACACGGTGCATCTGGAGGATATTTTAACCTTGCTAGACAAACCCACCGCCCCAAAAATTGTGGTGATCGATTCCATTCAAACCCTGCACGCTGGGGCCATCGAATCCGCCCCAGGCACCGTCAGTCAGGTGCGATACAGCACCCATATGTTGGCCAATTTGGCCAAAAAGCGGGGCATTACCTTTTTCATTGTGGGGCATATCACCAAAGAGGGAACACTGGCGGGCCCCAAAGTGTTGGAACATCTGGTGGATACCGTTTTGACGTTCGAGGGGGACCGCCGTCACCATGTCCGCCTGCTGCGTGCCAGCAAAAACCGCTATGGGGCCACCGATGAAATCGGGGTATTTACCATGACATCTTCGGGGTTGTCAGAGGTGACCAATCCGTCATCTTTGTTTTTATCCACAGATCAGCCCCCCTGCCCAGGCCATGTGGTGACGGCGATTATGGAGGGGGCCCGCCCCCTGCTGGTGGATATTGAGGTTTTGGTATGCCCCACCCCACTGGCCATTCCCCGCAGAACTGTGGTGGGGTGGGATGTAAACCGGCTTCATATGTTGGTGGCGGTGCTGGAAAAACGGTTGAAATGTCCGCTGTCCAGCAAAGATATTTTTATGAATGTGGCGGGGGGATTAAAAATCCAAGAGCCAGCGGCCGATTTTGCGGTGTGCGTGGCCCTATTGTCGTCCCTGCGGGATACGTTGGTGCCCAAGGGGACCGTGGTTTTTGGCGAAGTCAGCCTGAGCGGCACCCTGCGCTCTGTTCCCCACGCCTATACCCGCATGCGCGAAGCCACCCGTCTGGGGTTCACCCGCATCCTCGCCCCCAAACAGGACATAGAAAACCTTGAGGGCGCCACCTATGTGCCGTGCGAACATCTGGGGGATGTTCTGGGATCCACGGACACGTGATAGAGATTCAGGGTTTGGTTTTTGGCGTTTGCAAAGACGTTAAGGTGCCCCGATGGTGCCAAATGCGCCCCTGATGCATCAAAAAAGTCTCCGGTAGCCCCCGAAGCCCGCTGGATACGGCCAGCGTACCTGATTCATCCCACAGGATGTTTTGATAGGGGTTTCCGTGTTTTTTCAGCCAAGCCTCAACCACGGGCTTTTTGTCCATGGTGACAATCCCCACCAGATGAAAATCCCCCGAAAGGCCGGAAATCATAGCATGATCCACAATGCACGTGCTGCACCAACTGGAAAAAAAATGAACCAACGTCGGGGGATTGTCTGGAACGGCGCCAACGGCTTTGATCAAATCCGGGTAATCCTCAGCTTTCACGGGTTGCATCCCCGTCAGCTCTATGGCAGGGTGCATCGTTTTTTGCACCAAAACCACAGCCAGAAGCAACAAAACACCCATCAACCCAACAAAGACAATTCGATGAAAACGCATGATGATTCCGGATGGTTATGGATGGATAAACCTGATGGGATCAGTTCTACTGCGCTGGGGACGCTTGTCAAAAGAAAAACAGGCTATAAAAAAATTGGTCACTTGGGAACACTGGATCCCTTTGCCAGCGGTGTGCTGATTTTGGCGGTGGGGGAAGCCACAAAACTGATGCCACTCATTGAAAAGCGCACCAAAACCTACGTCGTGACCGTACGCTGGGGCGTGGAAACGGATACCTTGGATTGTTTGGGGCAGGTCACGCGAACCATGGCCCATAATGTGACACGGGATGATATCATAAAGATCATCCCTGACTTTTTAGGTGTTCAATCGCAAATCCCGCCCCTGTATTCTGCTGTTCATGTTGATGGGGTGCGTGCCTATCAACGGATGCGTCAGGGGGATGATGATTTTTCCATACCCGCACGCTCTGTGATGATCCACAGCATTGATCTCTTAAGCGCCGCAGGGGATGCCGCCACGCTTTCTATTGTTTGTGAAACAGGCACCTATATCCGCAGTCTGGTGCGGGATATGGCAGCAGCTTTGGGGACCGTAGGTCATGCACTAACCCTAAGACGCACAGCCGATGGGGCCATTGATGAAACCCATTTAACGGGGGAAAGGGACCTTTGTTTGGGTATGCCGCTGCACCCCATGGACAGCCTGCTGGCCGATTTTCCCCGCATTACCCTATCTGTGGATCAAGAGGTTCATTTTCGTCAGGGACGATCGCTGGCATTGCCGCCCCCCTCTTGGGATACCCAAGGGCCCATTCTGGCATACGGGACGGGGGGATTGCTGGGTTACGGTGTTTGTGATGATGATGGGGTTTTTAAACCCAAACGAGGCCTTTTTTAAAACGGCACCGTTCCCCGCATCACCGGAAAACGCCAATCCGGACCAAAGGCGCGGGGTGTGATCTTAATCCCCAAAGGCGCCTGACGTCGTTTGTATTCCGCGCCGTGCAGGGCGCGGTAGACCTTTTGGGCCTCTGCCTTAGAAAACCCTTGGGTGACTGCCCCTTCAACCGTGCCATACCCTTCAATAAAATGCTGCAACAAATGATCCAGACGATCATAGGGCGGCAGACTGTCAGTATCTTTTTGGTCAGGGCGCAGCTCAGCCGTTGGCTCTTTGGTTAGGGTCGATGCATTAAACACAACGCTTTGTGTATTGCGCCAATGCGACAGGCGATACACCATTGTTTTATAAATATCCTTTAAAACCGAAAATCCCCCGCACATATCCCCGTACAGAGTTGCATACCCCATGGCCGATTCCGATTTGTTGGATGTGTTCAAAAGCAAATCATTGTTGCCGTTGGCATGGGCCATCAGGATCAAACCCCGCAAACGCGCCTGCAGATTTTCATGGGTTATGCCCGTGGGATAATCCAGCAAAACCTCCAAAGCCCCCATCGCCGAAGAAAGCGGCAGCGTCAGCAACTCTATCGCCAAAGCCCTCGCCACAAATGCCGCATCGTCTAAACTGGCTTGGGACGTATAAACCGACGGGATCATAACGCCGTAAACACGATCCGCCCCCAACGCATCCACGGCAATGGCCGCCGTTAGGGCCGAATCCATCCCGCCAGACAGTCCCAACAGAACCTTTCTGGGTTTGACCGCATCCACATAATCCCTAAGCCCCCGTTTCAGGATGGTATAAATCTCTTCTTCCTCTGAAATTGCCTTAACCGTTTTTGTGGGGGATGCGGGGGACAGGGCGATGGTGCAGCCTGCCTCTTCCGCCAAGGGCAAAACCACGCGCGTGCCATTGTCATAAACAAAAGACCGCCCATCAAAAACCAGACCATCCTGCCCCCCGACACGATTCACATACACCACAGGTGTTGGGCATTGGGCAGCTTTCTGCAGTCGTTTTTCCTGTTTGCCTGTTTCGTAGGGGGAGGCATTGATCACCACCGTAACATCAGGGTTTAGGGCGTTATAGCATTGCATGGCTTCGGGTTGCCAAAAATCCTCGCAAATCGGAACAGACAACCTAAGGCCAGCAACCGAAAACAGGCGGGGGGGGCGGTCATGGGCAAAATAACGCGCCTCGTCAAAAACACCGTAACTGGGCAGGGCTTGCTTGGTGGTCACATCCTGAATCTTTCCCTGAGAAAGCAAGGCGGCTGCATTGTAAAGCTTGCCCTTTTCCTGCCACGGTGTCCCGACAATCAGGGGGGGAAGGTCCGCGCTTTTTTGCGCCAAGGCGTCCAAAGCCTCTTGGTTTTTCTGAATAAAATGGGGAACCAACAGCCAATCTTCGGCAGGGTAGCCACACAACGCCAGTTCTGGAAAAACAGCCAGATGGGCCCCTTCGGCCTTGGCCTCTCGGGCATGGGATAAAATTTTGGCAATGGCCCCCTCAAAATCCCCTATCGGGGTGGATATTTGTGCCAGATAAATGGAAAAAGGGCCCATGGGGGGTTAAAGACCCTCCCCCTTCTTCAAAACCTCGATGTTCATCTCAGCACGCTGCAAACGATTTTCGCAGAGTGTCTTTAACGATAAACCCCGCTGATAAGCCGTCATCATTTGATCCAAACTCAGCTGGCCGGCTTCCATCGCTTGGGCAATGTCTGAAAGTTCCTGAATGGCGGCCTCAAAAGAAAGATCCTCTAAAGGGATGTTCATAAACAAAGGTCTTTCTTGGATTAATGATGAAAAATATCGTCCTGACCATCACCCCATCCCATCAGATCCAACTGAACACGGGTGGGCAAAAATTCAAAACAGCGCTGGGCCATGGCCAGGCGATCTTCCCGTTGCAGTCGGCCCTGTAAAATGGCCCTTAACCGGTGCAAATGCAGGACATCTCCGGCGGCGTAATTTTGTTGATCTTTGGTGAGCGAGGTATGGCCCCAGTCAGACGATTGCTGTTCCTTTTTCATCTCCAGCCCCAAAAGTTCATGACACAGGGCCTTTAATCCATGGCGGTCTGTATAGGTGCGCACCAATTTAGAGGCGATTTTGGTGCAAAACAAAGGGGCCGCGACAATATCCAAATGGTGTAACAACGTCGCCACATCAAAACGGGCAAAATGGAAAATCTTTGTGCGCTCTGGGTCCGAGAGGACGGCTTTCAGGCGGGGGGCCTCAAAGGTGCCTTGGGTAAAATGAACCAGATGGACATCCCCTTCTGCATCCGCAATTTGCACCACGCACAAGCGATCCCGCAAAGGATTCAAGCCCATGGTTTCTGTATCAACAGCCAGATCGCCTTTCAGGATCACCGTTTCGGGTAAGTCATTTTGATGATAGGTCAGACGCATGCAAAGTTCCTCAATGTCGTTTGTTCATACTTTTTTTACCCTCTTTTGTCTAGAGTACACCTGCCCTTGAGAAAAAAAGAACATCACAAAGGATCAACGGCCATCATGCGCATGAAAACCTTTTCTGCTCCCTCAATGAGCCAAGCCCTTAAGCTGGTGGAAGAGCAGATGGGCAAAGACGCCATTATTTTGTCTTCCAAGGAAAACACCAAAGACGGGATCGTGCATGTCACGGCGGGACTGGATCCGGATTTTGTCAGCCGCCCTGTTGTGGTGCGCTCAACGCCCGAAACCAAGCCATCAAAAATCATTCGGCCCGCCTTTGCCCCCCCGCCAGCGCCCACAAAAATTCCTGATTCGGTTTTGGATACCGTGTCTGGTTGGCTTAAACAACATGGATTTTCCACAAACCGCATTGTGCATCTGTTGCAGCCATGCGGTTTTTTCAGTGATCCCGATCCCACCCCCGCAAACATTTTATCGTTTTGTTTGGGCCGAACCATACGCTGCACATCGTTTTGGGAAACGGTACATCATAAAAAACCTGTGGTTTTTTTGGGCACACCAGGCACAGGAAAAACAGTAGCTGTGGCCAAATTGGCAACACAGGCCTTGCTGCACGATTTTAAACCGATTTTGATGTCCAGCGATGTTGCAAAAGCAGGCGGGATTGAGCAATTAGAGCATCTAACCCGCATTTTAAACCTGCCTTTGCATATTGCCGAAGATCAGCAGGCCCTGACACAGACATTACGCCATTTGCCCGCAACGGTCCCCATCCTGATGGATACACAGGGCATTCATGCCTATGATGATTTGGCCATTGCCCGTTTTCAGGACCTGTTTCCTGCGGACCGCTTTGGCTTTGTTCTGGTGTCATCCCCGCAGGATCATGAAGAGGACATTGCCTTATTGCTTGAAAAACTGGGGTCTGCCTATCACCCTATGGGGCTGCTGCCAACCAAGCTGGACACATCCCGCAAATGGGGACATATTCTGCAAACGGCCCTGACGTTTCGTCTGCCTTTGTTTGAACTGGGTGTATCTGCCAGTGTCACCCACGGACTGATGGCAGCCCACCCCGATACGATTGCCCGTTTTTTCCAAACACATCAAGGATGATTATCGTGACCGGAACCATTATCGCTATCGCTTCAGGGAAAGGGGGGGTTGGAAAAACCTTCTTTTCCATTTCCTTGGCCACAGCTTTGGCCCAAAACAACCGCCGTGTTTTGTTGTTTGATGGGGATTTGGGGCTGGCGAATGTTGACATTCAAATGGGTGTGGTGCCCCAGAATGATCTGAGTTTGCTTTTGCGAGAGGACGTGGACCCCATGAGCCTGGTCGAGCACAATAAGGAAACGGGCATTGATTTTTTGGCGGGTCCTTCGGGCTCTGATACCTATGCCAATCTCAGTGCGGGGGAATTGACATTGCTGGCCAAAAAACTGGAAAAGCTGAGAGCGCACTATGATGACATCATTTTTGACCTCAGCGCCGGCGTCAGCAAAACGGTTTCTATCTTGGCCAGCAGTGCCGATAAAATCCTAATGCTTTTTACGCCGGACCCCACATCGCTGACGGATGCCTATGCGTGCGTGAAGGTTTTCCACCAAAAAAAAGTGTCCGACCGTGTCAGTTTGATTGTCAACATGGCGCTGGATCGGGTTCAGGCGGCCAAAACGTGTGATACCTTATTGCGGGCTTGCCAGACATTTTTGCAAATCAAGCCCCCCTATCTGGGTTTTGTCCCCAGAGACAGCCACGTCACAATGGCCATTCGCGCCCAAAAACCCTTGCTGCTTCATGCCCCCAATTGCGCCGCAACCAAAGCGGTTCGGGACATTGCGCAGAGTTTGGATCTGGATTAACCCCATAGGACCACGTTCATGGGGTGAGCCCAGATGATCCACGCCCACGATTGTGAATCGTCTCAAAAAAAGCTATACTGGTTCCTTCCTTGACCAAAGAAAACGTTCATGTCCTTTCTATCCTGCCACGCTGCCGTATCCCCCCTTTCGGGGACTATTCCTATCCCTGGGGATAAATCCCTATCCCACCGTGCCTTGATCTTTGCGGCCTTGGCCAGGGGCAAAACCACCATCACGGGACTGCTGCCCAGTGAGGATGTATGGTCCACACGACTGGCCTTGGCCAGTCTGGGCGTTGATTTTCAAGATGAATCCGATGGCCGCGTTGCCGTCAACAGCCTCGGGTATCAAGCATTTCATGAACCCGAAGACATTTGGAACATGGGCAATTCCGGAACCAGCGCCAGACTGTTGATGGGCATGGTTTGCAACCTCCCGTTTCGGGTTTTTATGACGGGGGATGCGTCTTTGCGGCGGCGTCCCATGGGGCGTGTGATCCAGCCCTTATCTCAATTTGGGGCCAAAATCACGGCACGCCAAGATAAGATTCTTCCCTTGTTCATTGAGGGCGCGGCCCATCCTGTTCCCATCACCTATACCCTGCCCGTTCCCTCAGCCCAGGTGAAATCCGCAATCCTGCTGGCGGGGTTAATGTGCCACGGGGAAACGACGGTGATTGAACCTGAACCTTCCCGTGATCACACCGAACGTTTGTTTGATTATTATGCCATTCCTCATTCCATTACCGAGAGAAACGGACACCGCCACATCACGGTTAAGGGCTTTCCTGAAATCCAACCTCGTCCTCTTCACATCGTGGGGGATCCGTCTTCGGCTGCTTTTGTTATGGTTGCGGCCCTGTTGGTCCCTGGCAGTGATGTCACAATACACAATGTTGGCCTGAATCCCCTCAGAACAGGTTTAATTGAGACCCTGCAGGACATGGGGGGGGATATTCAAATTCACAATCAAACCGTTGTTTCCGGAGAAGAAGTTGGTGACATTGTGGTTCGGGGCAGTGCCTTGCGCGGTGTCACTGTTCCAGCCGAACGGGCCCCCCGTATGATTGATGAATATCCCATTTTATCTGTGGCGGCCTCTTTTGCTGAGGGCCCAACAGAAATGCACGGGTTGGCCGAGCTTAGGGTCAAAGAAAGCAATCGACTGCAGGCCATTCTTGACGGTCTGTCTGCGGTGGGCGTTCGGGCTGAAAGTCACGATGACACCTTAACCGTTTATGGGCAAAACACCGTTCGCGGCGGGGCCACCATCGCCGCCCATCTCGATCATCGCATGGCCATGAGCTTTTTTGTCATGGGCCTGCGGACACAGTCCCCCATCATGATCCAGGGCTGGGAATCCATCAACACCAGTTTCCCAACCTTTTTGGACTGCATGCGCAGTATGGGTGTGACCTTTGCCGTGATCCCTGATGCCAAACCATAAACCAAAGAATATCAAGACAATGCCCTCCCCCATTCTGCCCGTTTTTTCGCCTTTTCCTGTCTCTTTTGTTCGGGGGGAGGGTGTTTATTTGTATGATACCTCCGGCAAACGGCATTTGGATTTTGGCAGCGGCGTTGCGGTTTCTGCGCTGGGGCACAGCCACCCCTCTGTCATTCGGGCCATCACGGAACAGGTGCAGCGCGTTATCCATGTTTCCAACTGGTACCAGATTCCTGAACAATACGAGGCCGCTGAGGCCCTGATTGCCCATACCTTCGCGGATTATGTTTTTTTTGCCAACTCAGGCACAGAAACCATCGATGGAGCCATCAAACTGGTGCGGCAATACCAGATTCATCACAAACATCCCGAACGGTACCGGATCATTACCGTCAAGGGATCGTTTCACGGGCGCACCTTTGCGGCCATGTCGGCGTGCGGCAAAAATACCTTTGCCCCTGATTTACCAGGATTTGATTCTGTGCCTTTTGGGGACTGGGATGCCCTGGAATCCGCCATAACCCCCCACACGGCCGGCATTTTGATTGAACCGATTTTGGGGGAGGGGGGCATTCTTCCCGTCCCCCTAACCCAACTGCGCCGATTAAGGGACCTGTGTGATCAGCATGATTTGGTTTTATGTTTCGATGAAATTCAAACAGGGGTTGGGCGCACAGGCCATTTGTATGCCTATGAGGCGGCCGGCATAGCCCCCGATGTTTTAACCACCGCCAAAGGGATGGGGGCAGGATTCCCCGTAGGGGCCATTTTGACCAATCAAAAGGTGGGGGGATGCATGCAATCCGGTATGCATGGATCCACGTTTGGGGGCAATCCTTTGGCGTGCAGGGTTGTTTCCGCCGTTCTGGCAGAAATCACGCAGCCAGCCTTTTTGGATCATGTCCGCGCCATGGGACAGTGGCTTTGGGAAGAACTTGAGACCCTAACAAAAACCTATCCCCACGTGTTTTCTCAGGTCCGTGGGGCGGGATTGATGCAGGGTCTGGTTTGCATTGAAACTCTGGACAATCGATCTATCGCCATGTCCCTGATGCAAAAAGGCCTCTTGGTGATTCCCGCAGGCCAAAACACCATTCGTCTGATGCCCCCCCTGATTGTCACAAAAAATCAGATTGACGAAGCTGTTGCTATTTTACGTGATTTTTGCAAGGATCCTTCTTTTTCTTTTCATCACTTAAATCCCTAACATGATTCGCCATTTTTTAGATTTGGATGCCTTGGATGCAGAGGCCCTAAAGGGCCTGCTGGATCAAGCCCTGAGCCTGAAACAGACCCGTTTGTTTCCCGATGCCTTGCGGGGGAAAACAGTGGCGATGATTTTTGAAAAACCCTCAACCCGCACACGGTTTTCTTTTGAAAAAGCCATCCACGATTTGGGGGGGCAGGCCATTGTCGTTAACAAAAATGATATGCAACTGGGACGCGGCGAAACTGTTGCGGATACAGCCCGCGTTCTTTCGCGTTATGTGGATGCCATCATCGCCCGCACAATCGCCCATCAGACCCTGCTGGATTTAAAAGAGCACGCCAGCGTTCCCGTGATCAATGCCCTGAGCAATCATAGCCATCCCTGCCAGATTCTGGCGGATTTGTTGACGGTTCACGAGGCCTTTGGCCCCCTGACCCACCCACGCATCACGTGGATCGGGGATCCCAACAATGTCTTTTTTTCGTGGCTTCAGGCGTGCCTGATCCTGAAGTTTCCTCTTACACTGAGCTGCCCCCCTTCCCTATTCCGTGACGATTTAAAAAAGCAGTTTGATCAAAATCCCCTTTTGACATGGGAAGAGGATCCCAAAAAAGCATCCAGCGGCGCCCACGTCGTCATGACAGATACGTGGGTTTCCATGGGGTGCGAAAACCCTGAGGCGCAAACGCGCCTCCTCACCCCCTATCAGATCAATGACGACGTGATGAAACGGGCGGATAAAGATGCCATTTTCCTGCATTGCCTGCCGGCTGTGCGTGGGCAAGAGGTCACCGATGCGGTCATGGATGGACCCCAAAGCAAAATTTTTGATCAGGCCGAAAACCGACTGCATGCCCAGCGTGCCCTTTTGTTATGGTGCCTTCAAACCCCCAAGGCATAACCATGGACCCTTTTTTTCTGGCAGATGGTCTTGTGGCCCTGCAATCTGGCGCCCTCGTCATCATTCCCACAGAAACGGTTTATGGATTGGCCGCCGATGCCACGAATCCCAAAGCCATCGCCGCCCTGTACGCGGCCAAGGGCCGCCCCGCCACCAATCCCCTGATTGTTCATGTTGCGGATAAAGCGGCGGCCCAGCGTTGGGGCATGTTTTCAGAAACGGCCCATAAACTGGCGGATGCGTTCTGGCCCGGCCCCCTGACCCTCGTTTTGCCCATGACGCCAGAGGCCAAAGAGCATTTGGCCCCCGCTGTCACGGCGGGACAGAATACGCTGGCCCTTAGGATGCCGCAGCACCCGTTGACGTTGGCGGTTTTACGGTCTCTCCCCTTTCCGCTCGCCGCCCCCAGTGCCAATTTGTCGAATCAGCTTTCCCCCACACGCATCCATCATCTTCATTCTGATCTGCTGGCCCATGTGGCCCATGTTTGGGACGGCGGGCCCTGTATCCAAGGTTTGGAATCCACCATTGTCCAAGTCATAGGGGACAATTGGGCTTTGCTGCGTCATGGGATTTTAACGCAGGAGGATCTCACCACTTTTCTAAAGACCCCTCCCCTCTCCGCCACAACAGCCGCCCCAGGGCAATCCCTGCGGCACTATGCGCCGCAACATCCCATGATCCTCAACAGCACGATCGTGGGCCCAGAGGATGCCCTTCTGGCCTTTGGCCCCCAAGTCCCTGCGGGGGGGATGATCACACGGAACCTCAGCGTACGCGGCAACCTCAACGAAGCGGCTGCCCATCTGTTTGATGCCCTGCATACGCTGGATCAATGGCCATGCCAGCGTATTGTGGTGATGCCCATTCCCGAAGCGGGGGTGGGTTTGGCCATCAATGAACGCCTCAGAAAAGGGGCTGCCAGAGCCACTCTTTAAAATTTTTTTCCGCCGTCTTAACAGTGAAACGATTGCTTTTTTTTGCGTTATCCTTAAAATGCACTTTCTTTATATCTTTACGTTAGGGATTTTTTTATGTCGTTGACACTCGCGCCTTTACCTTTTGCCCTCAATGCCTTGGCCCCCCATATGTCCCAAGAAACCTTGGAAATTCATCATGGTAAGCATCACAAAGCCTATGTTGATAAACTCAACACCCTAACACCAGGCACCCGCTATGAAGGAAAATCCCTGGAGGCCATCGTTAAAATGTCTTTTGATGCGGGCGATCACGTTGTCTTTAACAATGCGGCCCAGGTGTTTAACCACGACTTTTTTTGGAACAGCCTAAAGCCCGCGGGCGGCGGTGAACCCACTGGATCCCTGCGCACAGCCTTGGATGAAAAATTCGGCAGCTTTGATGCGTTTAAGGCCGCATTTAAAGAAGCCGCTTTGGGACAATTCGGCAGCGGATGGGCTTGGTTGTGTTATAACATTGATGGACTGACCATAACCAAAACCTCTAATGCGGAAACCCCTTTGTTGGTCAATTCCCGTTTGTTGATGACATGCGATGTGTGGGAACATGCCTATTATGTGGATTACCGGAATCGTCGCGCTGATTTTGTTGATGTTTTTCTGAATCATCTGGTGAATTGGGATTTTGCCCAGGCAAACTATGATGCCGCAACCGCCCATTTCAAGGCTGTTTTGGAAAAACAAGAAGCCACTCAAGCGGCTTTGGAGCAGGACGTAGCCTAGTCCCCTTTCTCGGGCCTGTAGTTCAGCGGTTAGAACGCGCCGCTCATAACGGCGTTGTCGGGGGTTCGAATCCCTCCGGGCCCACCATGGCGTTTTAAAGGAAACCCTTTATGCCTCAGGACGTTCTTTGTCAGCGTTTTCGGGATCTTTGTGCTGGGGCCGCCGAAGATCCCCACCTTTACACCGATTTTTTACAGCAGACACAAAACGCTTCCCTAGAAACCCAAGCCTGTATTTTAGAGGCGATGCTGGATTATGCCCTGCCCTGCCCTCTTTTTCCTGAGGCCATTGATGTTTGCGGCACAGGGGGAAGTGGATTGCACAAACGCAACATTTCCACGGCGGTTGCATTTGTTTTGGCATCACTGGGCATTCCCGTCAGCAAACATGCCAACCGCAGTGCCACATCAAAATCGGGATCTGCGGATGTTTGGGATTGTTTGGGGCTGCCGTTTTTAAGTGATCCTTTGTCATTAAAAAAAACATACGATCAGTATCATCTGGCGTTTCTTTTTGCGCCCCAGATGCACCCCGCCCTCAAACACTTTGCGCTGGCCCGCAAAGCCTTGGGCGTGCCCACAATTTTCAACCGCCTTGGCCCTTTGGCAAACCCTTCCCGTCCAGAGTATCAATTGCTGGGCGTTTCAAAAAAGGCGTGGTTATCTGAAACGGCTTGCCTTTTAAAAAAACGCCCCATCCGCCGCGCTTGGGTGGTTTGCGGTGAAGATGGCTCTGACGACATTGCCCTGCATCACGCTACGGATATTATGGACGTTTCCCCTGATGGCATAACCCAGTTTCGTTTAGACCCTAAAGACTTTCCCTTTGTTCCTGCTGATCCCCAAGGTTTGTTGGGGGGATCCCCGCAGGATAATGCCAACGCGCTGTTATCGGTATTACAGGGAAAAACCTTGGAGGATGCCTATAGCCAAAGCGTCACCATCAATGCTGCCGCTGGCCTGATCATCACTGGGCATGCCGCAAACCTGACCGAAGGCTGCCAGTGGGTTCAAAATGCCTTACGAGAGGGCAAGCCCTACGCCCTGTACAGGGCCATGAAAGCGCAAGCTCTGTCTCTTTAAATTTCTAAACGGCTTCTTGAAACAAATCTTCGTTATCTTCGGGAAGGGTCTTTTGCCCCTTTTTCAACTTTTGCAGAATAGCCGCCAAGGCCACGGGGGTAATACCCTCTAAATTGCGGGCGTCTTCCATGGTTTTGGGGCGGGCAGCGGAAAGACGAAGACGCTCTTCGGCGGAAAGACACACCAAAGCATCATAGGAAAACGTTTCAGGGATCCGTTTTTGCCGGTGTTCGGCCACCATACGCCGTTCCTGATCGTGCCGTTTCAAATACCCTGCGTACAACACTTCACTTTGCAGGGTATCAAACAAATCCTCAGAAAAAGGGGCATGATGACCGCTTTGCCTGAGCAAAGCCAACGCATCATCATACCCACACAAAGGCAAAAGCGCATAAAGAGAACACTCACTTTTTCTCTCTTCCCCTGTCAAACGGCTGCATTCATCGGGGGTTAGCCTGAGTCCACCCATCGTTTCCTTCCAATGATCCATTATTGAACATTTGTTCACAAAAAAATCATACCGATGACGGCCCACAATCCCCTGTTGATACCCCCAACCTGTCAGGCGCTGATCCGCATTGTCCGCCCGCAAGCTTAACCGATACTCCGCCCGTGATGTGAACATGCGATAGGGCTCCTGAACACCCTTGCTTACCAAATCATCCACCATAACCCCAAGGTAACCCTCCGAGCGGTCAATCACCACGCCATCGCGTCCTGCGGCCCGATGGGCTGCGTTCAAACCAGCGAGAAGACCTTGGGCTGCGGCCTCTTCATAACCCGTGGTTCCATTGATTTGTCCTGCCAAAAACAGGCCCTCTATATTTTGGCTTTCCAACGTCGATTTCAGGGCGCGAGGATCAATGTAATCATATTCAATGGCATAAGCGTATTGTTTTATTTTAACATTTTCCAGTCCTGGAATGGTCCGCAAAAAAGCGTCCTGAACCGCATCCGGCAAAGAATTTGATAGCCCGTTGGGATACAGCGTGGGGTCGTTCAGGCCCTCCGGCTCTAAAAAAATCTGATGCCGTGTTTTATCCGCAAAACGAACAATTTTATCCTCGATGGATGGACAATATCGTGGTCCTTTTCCCGCAATATGGCCGCCATACAAAGACGATTCCTGCAAATGGTCCCGCAGAATCCCGTGTGTTTTTTCCGTGGTGTAGGTTATAAAACAATCGGTCTGGGGAACCGTTATGGTTTCAGTCAGGAACGAAAAGGGGTAGGGGCGAGCATCGGCATGCTGGCGCTCGACTTGACTGTAATCGACACTGTGGGCGCACAAACGGGCTGGGGTTCCCGTTTTCAAACGCCCCACCGGAAACCCTTGGGCATAAAACCAATCGGCCAAGGGCACACTGCTGGCCGCGCCCATGCGCCCCGCAGGAAACGATATTTTTCCCCGATGGATCATCCCCCGCAAAAAGGTCCCCGTGGCCACCACCACACTGCCACAGACATAGAACTGCCCATTAACAGTGACCCCGTTAATTTTTTGATTGTTTACGGAAAACGCCGTGGCTTCTCCCTCAATAACCATCAAACCCGACGTTTCAGAAATATGCTTTTGAACAGAGGCCCGAAACAGAGCCCGATCCGACTGGGTTCTGGGCCCCCGAACGGCCGGCCCCTTGCTGCGGTTTAACAAACGAAACTGAATGCCACTTTCATCAGCGGCTTTTCCCATAATGCCATCCAGCGCATCAATTTCACGGACCAGATGCCCCTTTCCAATCCCCCCAATGGCCGGATTGCAGGACATTTCCCCCAAAGTATCCCGTCGATGGGTAATCAGGGCCGTTTTCGCCCCCATGCGGGCAGCTGCCGCAGCGGCCTCAACCCCTGCATGCCCACCGCCGATAACCATAACATCAAAAAAAGACTCGGACATGGCTTTTCACGTGAAAGTTTAAGTGCATTTTATGGGTTATTTGCCGATGCAAAACCCTGAAAAAATACGATCCAAGACCTCTTCCTGATCCACGTCATGGACCATAGAGGCAAGGGTATCAAAAACATCATAAAGAATTTGAACCCTGATTTCCAATCTTTTTTCTTCAAATGCTGCATTCAGGGCAATGAACGCCCGATCCAAAGCTCCCTTGATCACATCTCCACTGTCGGCTTTTTCCACAGATGAAGAAAATTCCTCTTCTAAGATTTTTTGAACACACGATTCCAGTTCGCGCAACCCCTCTCGACTTTGCGACGAAACACATACGGTTTCCTTGTGTTGGTCATAGGGGAACACATCTGCCTTGGTTAGCACCAAAACAACATTGGGGGAGTGGCACTGCGCCCTGAGGATTTCCTCCTGATCAAGGGTTTCCTGATCCAACATCAAAAGGGTGATTCTGGCCAATTTTTCCTGATCCCGTGTGCGCTGAATCCCCATGGCCTCTAGGGGATCTGCCGTTTCTCTGACCCCCGCTGTGTCAATCAGGCGCACAGCATAGCCCCCCCAATTCACCAACACCTGCACCACATCCCGTGTGGTCCCAGGAATATCGGACACCAACGCACATTCCTCACGCGCCAAGGCGTTCAGAAGCGAGGATTTCCCCACATTCGGGGGGCCCACCAAGATCACAGGAATTCCCGACCGCAACATCTCTTTTTTTTGATAAAAATCCTGATATTGCTTCACAATAACAATCAGTTCTTCTATTTTTTCTGATAGGGCATTTTCCAGATCACTTGAAATATCATCCTCATCCGGAAATTCCAGAGACGCCTCTGCATCCCGCAACAATAAAAGCAATTGTTCACGCACAAAATCCAAATCCTCGTGGACAACCCCCGTGGTTTGCCCCGTCATTTGGGCCAACGCTGCACGGTACTGTTGCTGGGTTTGTGATTCGATCAGATAGCGCACGCCTAGGGCTTCCTCAAGGGTCATCTTTCCCTTAAGAACAGCCCGCCTAGAAAATTCCCCAGGCTCTGCCAAACGAAGGCCGTTTTGATGAAGACAGGCGCAAAAGTGATCATTCACAGATTTTCCTGCATGAAGACTGATTTCCGCCACGTCCTCCCCCGTATAGCTGTTGGGGGCCGGATAAAAGACCACCAGAGCGCAGGGATCAATAAGGGCGCCCTCTGTATCCATCAAAGTAACTTTGTAGCTGTAGCGGCCTTTAAAAGTGGATTTTCCTGTCATCTGTTGGATTGCCAACAAAGCCTGTGGTCCCGAGAGTCGGTACAAAGACACAGATCCCCCTGACGGGGTAAGGGGCGCATAGATGGTCTGTGTGTCCTTCATCGACGCGATACACGGTAACAAAGAAAAAACATGAACAAACCAAAAACCCCACTGGCCCAAAGGCCAGCGTAAGAATACAGGGTGCGACGAACCTCAACAGGAAGAGGGGCCACCAAAACTCCCGCGGCATCCATGGGTAAATCTTGCAGGATACGACCCTTGGCATCAACGACAGCAGTTTTTCCTGTATTGGCCACACGAATCAGGGGGAGGCCCTCCTCGATCGTTCTGACCCTAGCCTGATAAAAATGCTGCGCAGGTCCCCAAGAATCACCAAACCAAGCATCATTGGTCACATTAACCATCCAGCGTGCATCGTGTAAAACGATGGTCCCTGAAAACAAAGACTCGTAGCAGATTTGAGGGGACGCGGGGGGAAATCCAGGTAGGGAAAGAGGCTCAACCTCATCCGGTCCGGACTGAAAACGGGGCATACCTTTCTGATTGAGAAAGACAAAAGGAAGAGAGGATAGAAACGGAACCTTCTCCCCAAAGGGAACCAGATGGCGCTTGGTATAGGTGGCCAGACGGTTCAAATGTTCATCCACAACCCAGATCTGATTCATGTTCACAACCTCTCCCGCCATTGTTTCCCGAACTGAAACCCCCATCATCAACAGGCGCCCCCCAGAGAGCAAAGTTTTTAAAGAGTTCTGAAACACAGGATCTTCCATTTGATGGCCATAAATCGCTGTTTCTGGCCAAACGATCAACCGCGCCCCCTGTTCCTGAGCAGCTTGGGCGCTCAGGAACAGCAGACGCTTTTGATAACCTGGTGTATAAAACCCCATAACTTTTTCATCCTGCGTCCACGACGGCTGAACCAAAGCTATGGTTGCTGGGGAGGCATTGGCAGAGGGGAGAGAAGGGGCACGATCCACGTGATGCAAAACGCCATATCCAGCACCCGCCACCAAAAACCATACACCCAGCGTCACAAGAGCGGATTTTAGAGAATGAATAAAAAGGTGAACACTCGCAAAAACAGCAACACTTAACCCCAGAATACCCACCAAAGCTGTGCTTTGTAAAACAGGTAAAGTCCCCCCCCAAATGCCGCCCATAAATAACCATGGAAAGGGAAGGACAAGATACCCACGAATCCCCTCCATAACGACCCACGCGGCCCCCAAAGCCCAAGAGGCATGATGCCGTGGCAAATAACGACGAACCCCGTAGGCCATCAAACCATGGGGCAGCGCCAAGACCAACGGAATCCCCCAAAGGGCCAAGGGAATCAACGAGGCAGGCAAGGATGGAAAAAACGTTAACGCCTCAGCAATCCAACGAAGTCCCCATCCAAAATAACCGTACGCAAAGGCAAAAACCAAAACCGCCGCAAAACGTCTGGATTCACTGGACCGATACGCCCAAAACAAAGCCACCAACGATCCCACGGACAACGGCCACAGGTGATAGGGAGCCTGCCCCAAAGAACAAACAACGCCCAGGGCCAAGCTTAGGAAAAAACCCAGTCCCGTCACAATCATGGTTTTTTAAAAATAACCCTCAGGGTTTTCACACGTCTGGCATCGACATCCAAAATTTCAAAATCCAAATTGGGACTGACGGTGATCATTTCCCCACGTGCGGGCACACGGGCAACCTTATGAAAAACAAGGCCCGCCAAAGTATCCATATCGACGTCTATGTCTTCTTTAACAAGATCGTCCCTATCCTCAAAAAAATTCAGAAAATCGACGATTTCTGTCCTTGCATCAAAAAGGAACACATCGTTATCCTCTGAATTGTCTTCTTTTTTAGGGGAATTCACTGAGATTTGATGGGATAAAAAGTACGTTTCAACCAGCGATTCTACCAGCATTTGGGTGGTCACCATACCATCAACCCCGCCGAATTCATCCACCACAATAGCCATATCAATTTTTTGGGAAAACATCTGATCCGCCAAATCCAATAAGGGTTTGGTGTGGGGAATATACTCGGGTTGCTGTAACAGGGCTTCTAAAGGTTTGGGGGGCGTTGAAACCATGCCTTCCCAAAGATCCCGCAACCGAACATACGCATAAATATGGTCAATTTCCCCGCGGGTGACAGGAAAAACGCACCATGGATGATCTTTAACGCAAGCTATAATGTCTTGGGGGGTCATATCTAGCCTTAGTGCGACCATGTCCACCCTTGGTAAATAAACATCGTACGCAGTGGCTTGGGAAAGTTTCTGAGTGAAGGCTTCTAAGGCCTCTTCGTTCATACCCTCTTCGTCTTCACTCTGGCCAGAAAAGACCCATTGTCTTAAGGATTTAAGCATAAAGACCCAAAATAAGGATCGGGAATACCCAAAATTTTAAGGGCAGCAGTTTCCTTGGCTTCCATAATCGCGGCATCATCGTCTGTTTCGTGGTCATACCCCAGAAGATGAAATATACCATGGATCACCAGATGAACACAATGGTTTATCATGGGTTTGTTTTGCTGAGTAGCCTCGGCCAAAACAGTCTCATAAGCCAACACAACATCCCCCAAAACAGAAGGATCTGAAAAGGCTCCGGTGTTCGCAAAACTCAGAACATTGGTGGGGGTATTTTTTTGTCGGTATGTGCTGTTTAAGTGCTGAACGAAAGCATCATCGGCCAAAAAAACCGTTACTGTCCCTTTGATAGAAAACAAACGCGATAAACGTAAAGTGCGAAGCTCAGAAGCTAAGCCCCCCCATCGTTTTTCATTCCTTCTTATAATAATATTCATAGATATATAATTTTATGATGTTGTAGTAAGGGGTGTGAGTAAGGGGAAAACAAAAACACTCTTTGAGATATACACAGTTTTTAAGCCTGATGAAAATAATAAAAAGTTTTTATTATCAAAACATAAACAAGTAAGTGAACGCATACTTTTAACTTATCCACAAAATGGTTTTTTCTAAACACAAAACAGGGGAGAAAAAAAGAAAAAACGTGTACAAAAACGCATCGTTCTGAAAAGGAGAAAAGACAGTATGGGGTTATCCACACATCAAAACGAAGTCTGTGTTCACTTTGTTTCCGACTCTACAGGGGAGACTGTCACCAAGGTGGGGCGGGCGGCCTTTGCCCAATTTCAGAAAAAAAACATTGTTGAAAATTTGTGGCCATTTGTTCACACGCCGCGGCAAATTCTACACATTTTGAAAAAAATTGAAGCCCAGCCCGGGGTTGTCATTTGCACACTGGTGGATGATCTTCTTTTTCAAGAATTAAAGAAAGGGTGTGATCGTTTAGGGTTGCCTTGCATTTCTCTCCTTGGTCCGTTGCTGTCGTTTTTAGAAGGGGAGGGATGGTCCCGTATTGCCCCCAAAGCAGGGCGGCAGCATGATTTGGACAGTGCGTATTTTCGCCGTATTGATGCGGTGGACTTTGCCCTGAATCACGATGATGGGCATGGATTGGACACCATTCATGAGGCGGATGTTATTTTGCTGGGCGTTTCCAGATCCTCCAAAACCCCTTGCTGTGTTTATTTGTCTTATAAGGGGATTAAGGCCGCCAATGTCCCCCTGATTCTGGATGCCCCGTTGGATGAACGGTTGATTCAGCTTTTGACAAAAGCGGATCGTCCTTTAATTGTGGGTCTTCTTCAGGATCCTTCACTGCTCAGGAATATCCGTCAGAAACGGGCGGAACATCTTTCCCACGATTGCGACGATTATACGTCAACGGAAAACATTCGTCAGGAAACCTTTTATGCCCAGAAATTATTTAAAAAATACAATATCCCCACCATCAGCGTGTCCCGCCGATCAGTGGAGGAAATTGTGGCCATGGTCATCAGTATGATGGGTGCCAAGCGGATGGAGGGGTGATCCCCGAACAATCTTTACACAAGGGCCAGTGCATCCCCCTGAACATCCAAAGCCGCTGTGCTGTGATCAGTTAGGGTGCCGCTGAGGATGGCCTCTGCCAACAGGTCCTGAACATTTTTCTGGATCACTCGTTTTAAGGGGCGTGCCCCATAGGTGGGATCAAAACCCCGTTGCGCCAGCCAAGCTTTGGCCGGATCCGTAACAGTCAGGGCAATATCGCGTCCCGCCAGCAGGGTGTGAAGGCGTTTGAGCTGAATGTCCACAATGGCCGCCATATGATCCCGCGACAGGGGATTAAACAGTAAAATTTCATCCAAACGGTTGATAAACTCAGGACGAAAGGCCCCGCGCACCCGATCCATGACCAGCGGAAAAATAATTTCCGACGGTGTCCCATGGGGATGACTGGCAATCACATCGCTGCCCAAGTTGGATGTTAAAATCAAAACGGTGTTTTTAAAATCCACCGTGTGGCCTTGGCCATCGGTCAGGCGCCCTTCATCCAGAACCTGCAGCAGGATGTTGAACACATCATTATGCGCCTTTTCAACCTCATCAAACAAAATGATGCGGTAAGGGCGACGACGGACGGCCTCAGTAAGGGCCCCCCCTTGTTCATACCCCACATACCCTGGGGGGGCACCAATCAGACGCGCCACCGCGTGTTTTTCCATGTATTCGGACATATCGATGCGCAGCAAAGCGGCTTCGTCATCAAACAAAAACTGCGCCAAAGCCTTGCTGAGCTCGGTTTTTCCAACACCGGTTGGGCCCAAAAACAAAAACGAACCAATGGGGCGGTTGGTATCTTGCAGACCGGCGCGGGAGCGGCGCACGGCTTGGGAAACGGCTGCCACGGCCTCGCGTTGACCCACCACGGTTTGGGACAGTACGGATTCCATGGCCAGCAATTTTTCCCGCTCACCCTCCAGCATCTTATCCACGGGAATGCCAGTCCAGCGGGACACAATGCTGGCGATGTCGTGTTCGGTGACGGTATCGTTGGCCATGCCTTGGGTGGCGGCCTCTAGTTCAGAGAGTTTTTTTTGTAACATGGGGATTTTGCCGTAGGCAATCTCTCCGGCTTTGGCCAAATCCCCTGAACGCTGGGCGTTTTCCAGGGCGACTTTTAACGTGTCCAGCTCTTCTTTGGTTTTTTGAATGTTGCCCAATTGATCCCGCTGGGCCTGCCATTTGGCTGTTTCCACGGTGGCGGTTTCGGTTAGGGTGGAAAGTTCCTTTTCCAATTCTAACAGACGCTTGATAGAGGCCTCGTCCGTTTCTTTTTTCAGGGCCTGCTGTTCAATTTTTAACTGAATGATGCGGCGGTCCATATCCTCCAGCGCCTCTGGCTTGGATTGAATTTGCATCCTCAGGCGGGCGGCGGCTTCATCCATCAGGTCAATGGCTTTATCAGGCAGAAAACGATCACTGATATAACGGTCCGAAAGGGTTGCCGCCGCCACCAACGCATGATCACTGATACGCACGGCGTGGTGCAGTTCGTATTTTTCCTTGATCCCCCGTAAAATGGAAATGGTTTCCCCGACGGTGGGTTGATCCACAAATACGGGCTGGAAACGACGGGCCAGCGCAGCATCTTTTTCAATGTATTTGCGGTATTCATCCAGCGTTGTGGCCCCAATACAGTGCAACTCCCCCCGCGCCAAAGCGGGTTTGAGCATATTGCTGGCATCCATCGCCCCCTCGGCTTTGCCGGCCCCAACGAGAGTATGCAGTTCATCAATAAACAAAATCACCTGACCCTCTTCGGCGGAAACCTCGGCCAGTAAGGCTTTCAGGCGTTCTTCGAATTCCCCTCTGAACTTGGCGCCGGCCACCAGAGCGCCCAGATCCAACGCCAAAAGCTTTTTATCCTTTAAACTGTCGGGAACATCACGATTCACGATGCGCTGGGCGAGCCCCTCAATAATCGCGGTTTTCCCCACACCGGGTTCCCCGATCAAAACAGGATTGTTTTTGGTGCGACGGGACAGAACCTGAATGGTGCGGCGAATTTCTTCGTCCCTTCCGATGACGGGGTCGATTTTTCCCAATGCGGCTTTTTCCGTAAAGTCCAAGGTGTATTTTTTCAGGGCCTGATACCCCCCCTCGGCCGCCGGAGAGTCCGCCGTGCGTCCTTTGCGGATTTTGGCAATTTGGGATTCCAGTTTTTCTGCGGTTGCCCCCAGAGAACGCAACAGGTCCCCCGCGGCACTTTTTGATGCCACGATGGCCTGCAGCAGGCGTTCCTGCGTGACGTATTGATCTTTGTAGGATGTGGCCAAGCGGCTGGCCTCATCCAAAATCTGCGCGGCCTCACGTCCCCAGTGCATTTCGGCGCCGGTGCCAGAGACCTTGGGTAATTTTGCCAATTCTTCCTGAATCCTCTGGGCCAATAGGTTGCTATCAATCCCGATCAGGAGGTTTTTGGCCAGTCCATCCTCATCCTCCAGCAATGCGGAGAGGATATGAAACGGCGTCACCTGCTGATGCCCTGCACGCATGGCCAGCGTTTGAGATGTTTGCAGTGTTTTTTGGGTTTTTTCGGTGAATTTTTCGATGTCCATAACAATCCTTGGGTAGGGTTCAGGCCTTCCTAAAGGATATGGGAAGTGTTGGGGGGTGTGTCAAGGTGGGGTTTGGTTTGAAAGCCCGATGCTCTTCACGGACAATCCGGAGAAAGATCCTGTGACCCCTCCGGCGTATGCAATATGGTTTTGCCTGTTTTGGTATCCACGGTGACGCTGCCAAGGGGCAGGGTGGAATCCCGCATCAGATCCTTTTGCCGTAAGTCAGGATTCACAGACAAATCCAGTGAAAACGTTTGGGGCGGGGTCCACGAAGGGGTTTCCTCAGCGGGGACAACATTGTCATCGGGGGTAAAGGTCACATCAGGGGCCGGACTATGATGAACACAGTCCGCACCGAATGCGGGCAGAGGGGCCGAAAACCAGACCAACCCCAGCAGCCCCAAAATGAGGATGGTGGCTTTATTCACTGGCCTCGGGCGATCCCAAATGCCGTTCATGCAACCGCGTACCGGCATCCTTAACCCATGACTTAACCAAGTCCACGGTGACATCTGTGTTTTTGTACGATGCGGAACGTTCATCGGCGAAGGCTTGCAGTGTTGCAGAGGGTTGGGCGGATAAAGAAATGACCAAAAAAGCCAAAAAGATCACAACAAAATTCATAATATCTCCAAAAAAATAAAAAACAAAGGCTTGCTTAAAATAAGGGGTCTTAGAGAATGGTCTTTAAAATATAGAGAGACTGTACCACACGAAATCTTAAAAAATTCTCAAGGTCGTGGAAGGATCAAAAAGAGGCACGAAGATCATCGCTTTTGACCCCGTGGATTGGATGAAAACACGTGCTTTTTTTTGAAAAATGGTTTATGAGAAAGGCCCCTGAGAAGAAGGAAAATAGTCATGATTAAAATTGGTGTGGCAGGTGGCGCAGGCCGCATGGGCAAGGCGATTGTTGCGGAGATTGCCCGAAATTCAAGGTGCGAACTGGTGGGCGTCACGGTTCTGGAGCAGGATCAAAATCGCGGTCGTGACGCTGGGGAAGTGGCAGGGATTGGCCGTCTGAATGTACCGCTGCGGCATACGCCCGTGGAAATGTTTGAAAATGCGGATGTGGTTATTGATTTTACCTCTCCGGCGGCATCTTTGGAACATTGTATGCTGGCCCATGAATACAAAACGGCTTTGGTCATCGGCACCACGGGCTTTAACCCGAAGCAAAATGAAATGCTGAAAAGTCACGCTGAAAAAGTGCCATTGCTCGGTGCGCCCAACATGAGTTTGGGGGTGAATTTGCTGCAAGCCCTAACAACAGTGGCGGCAAGGATTTTGGATGATCGTTTTGATGCGGAAATTTTAGAAATGCACCACAATGCCAAACGCGATGCCCCTTCGGGAACGGCGTTGGCCTTGGGGGAATCTGTGGCCAAAGGCCGCGGTGTTCGCCTGTCTGAAAAAGCGGCCCATGATCGATCGGGTCAAAGAGAAATCGGGGATATTGGATTTGCTGTGCTGCGCGGGGGGGATGTGGTGGGGGACCACACCGTTTTTTTTGCGGGCCCGGGCGAGCGGATTGAACTGTCCCATCGCGCCAGCAGTCGGGTCATTTATGCCCACGGCGCCGTTCATGCGGCCCTGTGGATTGCGGATAAGCCGGCGGGGCTTTACACGATGCAGGATGTTTTGAATCTGGGACTGTAGATCCATGCGTTACCATCCTAAAGAAACAGAGGCCAAATGGCAGGCCACGTGGGATCAGGCGGGTGATTTTTGTGTGGATACGGAAACGGCCAAGCGGCCGTATTACGTTTTGGAAATGTTTCCCTATCCTTCGGGAAAAATCCATATGGGGCATGTGCGCAATTATGTCATCGGGGATGTGATGGCCCGATTTGCCCGCGCCCAGGGGTGTGATGTTTTGCATCCTATGGGGTGGGATGCCTTTGGTTTGCCTGCGGAAAATGCGGCCATAGAGCGCGGCGTCGCCCCAAAGGATTGGACCCTGCAAAACATCGCCGCCATGCAGGTGCAGCTAAAAAAACTGGGGTTATCGTATGACTGGGGCCGCAGTTTTGCCACGTGTGATCCTGAGTATTATCGCCACGAACAGGCCTTTTTTCTGGATTTTTATCAGCGGGGTTTGGCCTATCGTCGGGAATCATGGGTCAACTGGGATCCGGTGGAACACACCGTTTTGGCCAACGAACAGGTGGTGGATGGCAAAGGCTGGCGTTCCGGCGCCCCCATCGAAAAGAAAAAACTGGCCCAGTGGTTCCTGAAAATCACGGATTACAGCGATGATTTGCTCTCTGGCCTGAATGATCTGAAGGACTGGCCCGATGCGGTCACCTTGATGCAAAAAAACTGGATCGGGAAATCCTCAGGGGCGCATATCAATTTTGATATTCAAAACAAAACAGGGCAACAGATCGACACGGTAACAGTGTTTTCAACACGTCCCGAAACGCTGTTTGGGGCGGCGTTTGTTGCCATTGCGCCCCATCATCCGCTGGCCGATGTGTTGGCAAAAACGGATGATGGCCTTGCGGCCTTTATCGCAGAATGCGATGCCGCCGGCACCAGCGAGGCCGCCATCGAAAGCCAAGAAAAAAAAGGCTATGATACCGGTTTGCTCGCCGTTCATCCCCTGGGCGGGGGGAATGTTCCCCTTTATGTGGCGAATTTTGTGTTGATGGATTATGGGACGGGGGCTGTGTTTGGATGTCCCGCCCATGATGCGCGGGATTATGCCTTTGCGGAAGCCTACGGTTTGCCCATCCGCCGCGTTGTGGACAGCGACAGACCTTTGCCTGATACAGAATCCGAAGGGGTCATGATCCATTCGGATGGACTTGATGGTTTGTCTGTGGCCGATGCCAAAGAGGCCGCCATAAAAAAATTGGATGATCTGGGCAGGGGATCCCGAAAAATAACCTATCGCCTGCGGGATTGGGGCGTTTCCCGTCAGCGGTATTGGGGATGCCCCATTCCCATCATTTATTGTGGGGATTGTGGCATTGTGCCGGTGCCAAAGGACCAGCTGCCCGTAACCTTGCCCAGTGATGTGGTGTTTTCGGGCGGCGGGAATCCGCTGGCGGCCCATCCCACGTGGAAACATGTCGCCTGCCCTCAGTGCGGCGGCAAAGCAGAGCGGGAAACGGATACCTTCGATACATTTTTTGAATCATCATGGTATTTTTTCCGGTACATCAATCCCCAAGGGGACCCCTTTGCCCAGCCAGATGTTTTAAAACGATGGCTGCCCGTGAATCATTACATTGGCGGGATTGAACATGCCGTGATGCATTTGCTGTATGCGCGGTTTTTTACGTTGGCCTTGAACACACTGGGCCTGAGCCCCGTGACGGTGCCATTTCAAAAACTGCTCACGCAGGGGATGGTGTGCCACGCGTCCTATAAACGGGCGGATGGGGTGTGGTTGTATCCCGAAGATGTGAGCGTTCACAATGGATCGGCCCAATGTCGCACCACGGGCCAACCCGTCACCATCGGCCGCGCCGAAAAAATGAGCAAATCCAAAAAAAATCTGGTGGACCCCGAGGCCATCATCGAGGCCTACGGCGCCGACACCGCCCGTTTGTTTGTTCTGTCCGATACCCCGCCCGAGCGGGATATGGAATGGTCAGAGGAGGGTTTAGAGGGCGCATGGCGTTACGGCCAGCGCGTGTATCGTCTGGCGCGTAAGGCCATAGAGGCGGGACGGGGTGCGGGGGTGCCTGATCGTCCCCTTTTGGTTCTGATGAACAAAACCCTGCGGGATGTGGGGGAAGACCTTTCGCACTGTCACACCAATCGGGCCATTGCCCGTATTCGGGAATTCAGCAATGCCCTTGAGGGCCTGAACATAGCCCATCCCAACGAACAGGCTGGACTGTGGGCGGGGACGCGGGTCCTTCTCATGCTGCTTTCTCCCTTCATGCCTCATTTGGCCGAAGATTTGTGGGCAGGTATGGGGGAATCCTCTCGTCTGTCAAAAACCGTGTGGCCCACCCCCGATCCAGCCTATTTACACCAAAGCGAAGTCACGCTGGCGGTGCAAATCAACGGCAAACGCCGCGGGGAAATCACCGTGGCCACAGATGCCGATGTTGCCAGCATCGAGCAAATGGCCTTAAGTGATCCCCAAATCCTTCCCTACCTTTCCGGCCAAACCGTCAAAAAAGTAATCGTGGTGCCCGGGCGCATTGTGAGTGTTGTGGTTTAGGGGGTTTTTAGAAAAAAACACAATAACATATACACCCATATTTTTTTCCTTGTCCTCTGGTGCGGTTTTTGGGTATGATGGTTATCGTCATGATGATTTAGATGAGCTGATCATGTTTGATCTTGATCCCGTCCTTTTGGCCCGCATTCAGTTTGCGGCAAACATTACCTTTCATATTTTATTCCCCAGTATAACGATTGCTTTGGGGTGGTTTCTTTTGTTTTTCAAATTAAAATACAATGCC
>CANGYM010000003.1 GCA_947458145.1 Alphaproteobacteria bacterium
CCCCCTTATCTTTTTTGAATGCAATCTTTTTTTGAATTTAAGGAAATGGTTTTCTCCTGAAGCAGGAGGGCCCTTTTGAAATGTTCTGCCAGATTTTCCATAAAACGTTAGCCAGACCCCAAAAAAAAGCGTATAACATAAAGAAGGTTTTCAATGTTTCTTAAAAAAAGGAACTTTTTTGGCGGTATATCCCATGACACGCAGACAAAAAGTTTATGAAGGCAAGGCCAAAATTCTTTACCGTGGTCAGGCCCCTGGTACGTTGGTGCAGTATTTTAAGGATGATACCACCGCCTTTAATCGCAAAAAATTTGACGTGATTGAGGGCAAAGGGGTTATCAATAACTTCATCTCCAGCCACATTATGCAGAAACTCGGGGATATCGGTATTCCCACCCACTTTATTAAGCGCATGAATATGCGCGAGCAGCTGATTCACGAAACCCAAATGATCCCGCTGGAGGTTGTGGTGCGCAACATCGCCGCCGGCAGTTTATGCAAGCGGTTGGGTTTGGAAGAAGGCAAGCCCCTGCCCCGCCCCCTGATTGAGTATTATTATAAAAACGATGATTTGGATGACCCGCTGGTCAGTGATGAACATATCCTGATTTTTGAATGGGCCAATACGTTTGAGCTGAATGCCATGATCACCATGGCCCTTCGGATCAATGATTTCCTTTCCGGTCTGATGGCGGGTGTGTCCCTGAAGTTGGTTGATTTTAAAATAGAATTTGGCCGCTTGCATGGCCCCGACGAAGACGATGTCCAGATTATTCTGGCCGATGAGATCAGCCCCGACAGCTGCCGCCTGTGGGATGCCATCACCAACGAAGTTCTGGATAAAGACCGTTTTCGCCGCGATATGGGGCAGGTGAAAGAATCCTATCAAGAGGTTGCCCGCCGTCTGGGCGTTTTGCCTGATGGTGTGGTTTTGGGGCGCATGGATCCTGTGATCAGCCCTGATGAAGAGCCAGAAACCCCGTAACCGTTCTTTTGCTTTGTTTTTTTTGAGGAGCTCCGCCGTGCAGGTCACTGTAACCGTTTTTTTTAAATCTGGGATTTTGGACCCCGAAAGTCAGGCGGTGTTACAAGCCGTTCATAATCTGGGGGAAACGCAGGTTCAAAACCTGACCCAAAAGCGTCAGTTTGTTTTTGATGTGATGACCCATGATGCGGCGGACGCTTTGGCCATTGGGGATCGTTTGGGCCGTGATTTGCTCGCCAACCCTGTGATGCAACGTTTTGAGGTTTCGGTTAAGGAAAAACAGGATTGAATATCATGACGTCCCATGTGTTGATTGCCTCGGATCATCGCGGGTTGACCCTGAAGGCTTATTTAAAAGAAGAGCTAACCCAGCAGGGCTATAGCGTCGCCGATTTGGGAACCCATACCGAAGCTGCCGTGGATTATCCCGATATTGCGGCTGCTATGGCAGAGGCTTTGATGAACAACCCCGAGGACAGGGGTATTCTGATTTGTGGCAGTGGGATTGGCATTTCCATCGCCGCCAACCGTTACCGCCATTTGCGGGCCGCGTTGTGTCATGATCACCTGTCCGCCAGACTGGCCCGATTGCACAACGATGCCAATGTTTTGGTTTTGGGCTCTGGCTTTGTGGGTATGGCCGTGGCCATGGATGCGACGTTAACTTTTCTTAATACCGCTTTCGAGGGGGGGCGTCACGCGGCTCGCGTGGATAAAATGGGATAAAAACCATTCTTTGGGCACAACAGACCGTTTGTACCGCTGATTTTCACATCCCTCCGACTCTCAGACATTTTTTAAGGGAAAACTGGATACTGTTTTTGCAT
Source organism: Alphaproteobacteria bacterium (assembly GCA_947458145.1). Taxonomy (GTDB): domain Bacteria; phylum Pseudomonadota; class Alphaproteobacteria; order JAJTHO01; family CANGYM01; genus CANGYM01. The sequence continues at coordinate 1,813 of CANGYM010000003.1, forward strand.
ATCTGTTTGCAGAAACTGTGCAGGGCCCTTGGACTCTTTTTTCCAGTGATACCAGATATGGTTTTCGTTAAAAGAATAGACGGGAACAAGATGCCTGATATTCCGTGTTATGCTGATTTCATTTTTGGTTTCATCCAGCATTAAAACATCTGTGTTGGCATAAACCAAGGTCACGGCCCGATAGATGGTTTTTTCTTGATCAAACACAATGGCAATGCGCAGCCGTTCGGGGGAAATGCCCAAAAGCCTGAGGCTGATGTACTTGGTCAGGGCAAAATCCTCGCTGTCGCCCCCAAAGGTTAAGAAGTCTTCGGGATCTTTCCACGCATCCCCCGATCCGGTAGAGTCACTGTCATGATGATAGGGCGTTCGATTCACAAAAGCCTGAACTGCTTCGATCTGGGCTTTCTGAGAAAGGTAAGCCGTTTTTTTCAGAAAAACCTGCCACTGGTTAAAGGGAGATTCGTCCTGTGAATCGTCGGGGGTGATGTTGGACTGCTCAAAACCTGCACGGGCTTTTTGTAAAAACCGTTGCAAAGCCTCAATTTTTCCCACATAGGCGGATGGGGTATCAAAAGATATCTCATTGCTATTAAAAACTTTTTGACCACGGGGGGGGGCAATGTTCAAATCCATTAGGGCGTCCATGGTATAGATCCCTGCCCGATCAAGACGCTGGGGTTTGTTGATGCTGGGGGGGGTATCTTTCTTTTTTTGTTTGGGCTGCGCTTTTTCAGCAAAAGAGAGCTCTTGATGGGGCAATCCAACAGAGGCCCAAGCCGTCAGGACAAATCCCAATAAAAAAATACAGATAAAGAAAAAAAAGCGGATCATATAAAAGTATTCCGGAAAATAGATTTTTAAAAAAGAGTATTCTGAATATCAATATAACTCAAAAATCTCACCAAAACCTTTAGGGCATCTCAGATTTTTTTCCGCGGCCATGATAATCCAAGGGGGGAGAAAGCTTTAGGGTGTACGTTCCCGCTGGCGATTCTGGGGATAAAGACAGCGTCGCCCCGATGAGCACCGTATCCATGCCAAAATGATTGAGTCTGGCAACGTTACTGATTTTCCCAATTTTGGTGCTAAACAGAACAAAATCCCCCACCGCTGCGGCAATGGTTTTTGGATTTTGTGGGGTGTTGATGGGCAAAAGAGGAATTTTGGGATCCAAAAACAAGTCAACTTGGGTATTACGCTCCCCCGTAATGGCCAAACGGCCCGGGGAATAGGTATCGTTGGGCTTCAAATCAATATCCCCGATAATATCCCGTTTTCCGTTTGGATAAACAATGATTTTGGCAGGTCCCCTGACCGCCAGAACCGTTCCAAAAACCAGCGGGCTGTTTTCAAAAATTTCCAAAGGCGTCAGTGTTTTTTCTGGCTTTGGGGACTTAGAAAAGGCTTGGTTAATGGGGAAGATTAAGCCAAGAATCAAAAAACACAAAAAAAGGCGGAGACAAACCATGCTTTCCCAAGGGATTAAATGCTATATCCCCAAACCTTGGTATCCAGAGCAAAATGTTCGTCCACATAACGCACAAGGATTTCGAGGGCCTCCTCAGGGGACAAAGACTCTGTATCAATCACCAAATCGGGAGATTGCGGGGGCTCATAGGGCGCGGAAACACCGGTAAATTCAGGAATTTCTCCGGCTCTGGCTTTTTTATAAAGCCCTTTTGGATCCCGTGATTCACAGGTGGCCAGATCAGCTTTGATATAAACCTCATGAAACGGTAATGTTCCAGCGATCTCCCGAACACGGGACCGATCCGTTAAATAAGGGGCGATAAACGCGGTGATGACCAGCATGCCAGCCTCAGCAAACAATCGAGAAACCTCTGCCACACGGCGAAGGTTTTCCTGACGATCATCGGGAGAAAAGCCAAGATCCGAAGATAAGTGCCGGCGAATGTTGTCCCCATCCAGAACGTAAACGCGGTACCCTTTTTGAAACATGGCTTTTTCCAAAGCCAGAGAGAGGGTTGTTTTCCCCGACCCCGAAAGACCCGTAAAAAACAAAATACCAGCGCGGTGGCTGTTTTGGGCTTCGCGGTGGGGCAGCTCGACCTTGTGTTCCACAGGGGTCAGGTGGGGGTTGTGAAGATCGTGGCTGCGCTGGTTGGGAAACCCTTCTGTGCTGATGACTCCGCCACCGGCAATGTCATAACCATCCACCAAAACAAAACGTCCCATGGTATCGTGGGCGCGGAAATCATCCAGAGCGATTTTTGTATGCGTGCGGATCAGCACATCAGCAATGGCATGACGGGGAATCTCTGTGGTGGATTGTTCCGACAGGTTTCCCATATCCACAACACGCTCAATGGCCTCAATACGGGCAGGCAGGGCATGGGTGTGAACCTTCAGTTTATAGGTGGCCCCGACTCTGGCGGATTGATTGCCCAGCCAAAAAAGACGCGCCCGAAAGACATTGGTTTCAAAGGGGGCATGCTCAGGATGGGCAATGACCTGGCCACGTTCAATAAAAAGCTGCTCGCTTAATGTGATGGCCACCGATTGACCAGCCTTGGCGGCCAAAATGGGGGCTTGGGGCTCAGGAAAGGCTTCGATGGATTTAATCTGCGTTGTTTTTCCCGTGGGGCTAATGACGATGGTATCCCCCACCCGCAAACGTCCACTTTCAAGACGTCCGGCAATAATCCGGCGGTGATCCAATTTATAAACATCTTGGACGGGAAAACGCAGCGGCAAATTGACCAAAGATTGACGCGCGGAACATTTGACCATGGCCTGAACCACCGTAGGGCCATCGTACCAAGGCATGGAGGCGGCAGGATCCTTTAAATTTTCCCCACTGCGGGCGGATATGGGAATCATGACCTGCGCTTCCAAATGAAGGGTGGCCAGATACGCCCTGTAATCTGTGCACAAGCGTTCATAGGCGGACTCGCTGTAATCCACAAGGTCCATTTTATTCATAATAACAATCAATTGCTTTATGTTCAGCAATTGAGCCAAGGCGGCATGGCGTTTGGACTGTTCCTGAATCCCCTCGCTGGCATCAATGAGCAGCAGGGCGGCGTCGGCATTGGCCGCGCCTGTGATCATATTTTTGATAAATTCACGGTGGCCCGGGGCATCAATAATGGTATGAGTGTCATCGCCGATTTTCAGGGGAATATGGGCCGTATCAATGGTGATGCCTTGATCCCGCTCCGCCTTAAGCCCATCCATGACAAATGCCCATTCAAACGGCATACCCCGCCGTTTGCACATGGCCTGAATGGCCTCCATCTTTCCGTCTTTCAGGTTGCCTGTTTCATAAATCAAGCGGCCCACAAGTGTGGATTTTCCGTGGTCAACGTGACCAATAATGGCAAAATGGGTGTTCATAACGATAAAAATAGAAAGGAATGAAGAAATGTTTGCATCAAGACTCTATACCTTAGATTGGCCTTGGCAGCAAGATGGTACCCGCAGGGCGAGATGATTTAGGTTTGAGAAATATCCGCCCCTTCTTTCGCCCCAAAGACTTTTTCCGCGGCAAGGGAAAATTTTTCACCCACATCCGCCAAATACACAGAACCATTGATGGTGCGTTGGATCAGGACGCTGCGTCCATCCTCGGGGTCGGGTTTGCGTTTGACAAAGCCCAGATCCTGAAGTTTATCGATGGCCCGCGTGATGGCGGGTTTGGCAATCCCCAAATGGGATGACAGGCTGCGCACCGTATGGGGGCCGGTTTTTAAATAGACGGCCAAAAGCAGGTTTAATTGCCGGATGGTTAAATCGGGCAAATGATCCTTGACCAACCCCCCCATCATATCGTGGCATAATTCCAACAGAAGTTTTTGATCGGGTGTGGCCATGGCTTAGGTCTCGATCCAAAACGTTGCGCCAACCTCAACACAGGCACCTTTGGGAAGGGATGAGCACCCAATGGCCGCGCGGCTATGACGACCGATTTCTGGTCCCAAGATTTGAACCATCAGGTCCGAGGCACCGTTGGCCACAGCGGGATGATTCACAAAATCAGGGTCTGCATTGACGAAAACAGAAAGCTGAACGCAGCGCAAAAGACGGGACCAATGGCCGTGCAAAGCACTTTTGACCTGACCCAAAACGTGCAGTCCACAGAGGCGAGCGGCCTCATACCCGTCTTGTTCTGACAGAGATTTTCCCAGACATCCCTGAAGGATGTGACTGCCCTCTTTTAAGGGGAGTTGCCCTGAAACCGAAAGAAGGGGGCCTGCCACGACGAAGGGGACATAATTGCCCGCCACCGACGCGGGCTCGGGTAGCGCAATTCCCAAGGATTCAAGACGCTGAACAATGGGATGAATCATAAAAAAATCCCCGAAAGAGTCTTTCGTTTATAGTTTTGAAAAAACAAGGGAAGCATTTGTGCCCCCAAATCCAAAGGAATTGGAAAGAACATGGGTTAAAACTTTTTCCTGCGCCTGATGCGGAACAAAATTAAGATCACATTCTTCGTCAGGATCGTCAAGATTCAATGTGGGGGGGATGATATTGGTGTTTAAGGCCAGAATGGAAAACACGGCCTCAACAGCCCCCGCCGCCCCCAAAAGGTGACCAATGGCGGATTTTGTGGAAGACATGGCAACTTTATAGGCGTGGTCGCCAAACAATTTTTTGACGGCCCGCACTTCGATGACATCACCCGCAGGGGTAGAGGTTCCATGGGCGTTGATATAGTCAATGGCCTCAACGGGCAGAGCGGCGCGTTTTAAGGCCATGCGCATGCATCGATAGGCACCGTCGCCATCTTCAGCAGGGGCTGTGATATGGTGGGCATCACCCGACAATCCATACCCCGTCAGTTCTGCGTAGATTTTAGCGCCGCGGGCACGGGCGTGTTCCAGCTCTTCTAGGACCAGAATGCCTGCACCTTCACCCATAACAAAGCCGTCCCGTCCCCGATCCCAAGGGCGAGAGGCCTTTTCAGGCGTATCATTGTAACCGGTGGACAGGGCTTTTGCAGAGGCAAATCCGGCCATGCCGACGCGGCAGATGGCGGCTTCTGCGCCGCCGGCCACCATAACATCTGCATCCCCCATTTGAATAAACCGTGCGGCATCGCCGATGGCGTGACTTCCTGACGCACAGGCCGTAACGACAGCATGGTTAGGGCCACGAAAACCGTGTTTGATGGAAATTTGCCCACTGGCCAGATTGATCAGGCTGGATGGGATAAAGAAAGGGCTAACCCTGCGGGGGCCGCGTTCAGCCAGCAACAGGGAGGATCGTTCAATTTCCGGCAATCCCCCGATACCTGAACCAATCATCACACCCGTCTGGTCGGCATCATGATCATTTTGGGGCGCCCATCCCGCATTCGCAATGGCTTCATCCGCCGCGATCATGGCGTACAAAATGAAATCATCCATGCGCCGGCGATCTTTGTCCGTGATATAGGCAGCAGGATCAAACAGATCCGGATGATGCATCAACTGTCCCGCAATGCGGCAGGGAAGGTCATCCGTTGGAAATCCCAGAATAGGCCGCAGCGCGGATTGTCCACCAATCAGAAGGGGCCAAGTTTTTTCAACCCCCACACCAAAAGGGGACACAAGGCCCATTCCAGTTACAACAACACGGCGCAAACGAAAGGATTCTGCCATAACTATCCTCGGATGAAGTCAGACGGGGATGTCAAAGAGCTAGGCCAAGCCTTAAGCAGCGGCAGCATTTTGCTCAATAAAAGAAATGGCGTCCTGAACGGTCTGAATTTTCTCTGCAGCATCATCAGGGATTTCAACGCCGAATTCTTCTTCGAATGCCATGACCAGTTCGACTGTATCGAGGCTGTCTGCCCCAAGGTCATCCATGAAGCTGGCACCAGCGACCACTTTGCTTTCGTCGACCCCTAAGTGATCAACAACAATTTTCTTGACGCGTCCAAAAATATCCATGATTCATCATCCATTCGTTTATGATTGAGAGATGGGACATGATTTAGCCGTCTTTAAAACAGAAATCAAGGCCAGAAATTACCTTTATGACGGAAGACTACCAATCCTTGATTATCCTGAGAGAAAAGCGCGATTACGGTGCTTTGGATGGGATTTTAGAGAAAAAATTTTTCCGTTTGTATCATGTCCCCGTTTTTAATTATGAATTTTTCCCCCCTTTAAAACGCCCTGCCGCCTCTAGCGCGTTGCTTTTTTCCAGTCGCGCAGGGGTTCGGGCGGCATCTGTTCTTTTGCGTCAGATGGAAAAAGCGCATTGTTTTGTGATCGGGGAGGACACGCAGAATGCCCTTAGGGCTTCTGGTTTTCAAGGAAAAATCGAGCGTTTTTTGACCATACAGGATTTTTTGGAGCATTGGGTACAGACAAAACGAAAAGATATCAAAGCCGTTCATTATTACAGGGGCGAGGTTGTTAAAAACCCCAACCTCAATCAGCAGCTGTCTGCCTTAGGTTTGGGGTATAGCGAGGAAATCGTCTATAAAACAGGCTTGATTAAGGAGATTCCCGAATCCATTCTGGCCCTGATGAAAGAATCCAAGCGTTCCTTAGGTTATGTTGCGGTTTCAGAGCGGGCCATGCGTCATTGGGATAATTTGATTTTCTATCATTGTCTCGTCCCTTTATATCGTAAGGGGCACCTGTTTTGTTTGAGCAAGGATGTTGCATGCGGGTCACGAGTTATGCCACAATCATCAACGACTGTACCGTTAGAGCCCACAACCACATCTCTGATTGCGTGCATTCAATCCTATTATAAGTATTCCCCGCCTATAGGTTAGTGCGTTGGTGGGGTGAGTGAGTTGGTGCACACGCTATGAATCTTTCTAACGAAGCCACCATGTCCAAAAAATTTACAAGGCGCCCCGTTTTCCGTTGGTTATGGATTGCCTTTATCGGGATTGCGTTGGCCTTTGCGGCGGGGTTGGCGGTTGGCCATTATGGGAATTTTTTTCCTGTTCAAAAGACCCATCCTGCGGCGCCGGCGCCGTCCGTGACTTTAGCGCCCCTTCAGTTACAGCTGGACCGCATTGAAGGGTTGCTGACAGAGCTTTCCCGCCGCATTCCCCAGTCCCCCGAGGCACCCTCCCCTGCCCCCTTGTCCTTATCTTTATTGGGATCTTTGGACTTTTCGGAAAAGTCCTCGGCTGAGGGTAAACAATCCCCCGATACAGATTTGATTTTGGGTAAGGATCTTTTGGATGATCTGTTGTTTTTTTTCGCATCCCAGCCCCTGACGTCACGGGATGTTGATGCGTTGTTGCGTTTGATGCAAAATCTTTTTCCTGAAAAAAAGACCGATGATCTTTTGATTTTGCGATCCTCCTATGCCCATTTTGTGGATCAAGCCGAAGGGTTGGTGTTGCTGCCTGAGCCTATTGTTGGGGCGAGTGAGCCACCATCCCCTGCACCGGCGTCGTTTTGGTCGGGTTTTTTGAGTCATTTTGTGACGGTTCGCGGCCCAGGTGAGCTGAACGCCGACGATGCTTCGGCCGTGCCCGAGGTGGTGGGTGTTTATAACGATGCCTATGACGCCTGGCAAAACACAATTTTACCGGCCCTGCGCAAAGGACGCCCAGAGGAAGCTGCGGAGTTTGTTCAAAAGTTGGATGCACGGGCTTTGTTTGCCGACGATGCCCGCTGGCAAATCTGGAAACAGGATTTCGCGGCATGGCTTCGGTGTTATCTGTGGCTGCGTTCCGCACGCATGGATATGACGCGCCAAATGATTCAACAGATGACGGATCATACTTCACCCGCCCCCATAACGCCGCCCCATGATTCCTTTGTGCCGGAAAGTCCCGTGGACAACCAGAAAGAGGGGGCGCCATGAAAACGGCCATAACCCTAGTTTTGCTGGTTGTTTTGGTGGCGGGTATTCAGTTTCTTTCTGCCGATACGGTGACGATTTTGCTGGCTGGATATGAAATCAGCATGTCCCTGTCTGTGGCGTTAACGTTTATATTGATTTTGTTTTTTTTGGCCCATGGGGTGCTCAGCAGCATTGCCTCCCTGATGGCATGGTCACAACATCGCAGTTTGCGCCGCCAGTTGCAGCGTTCGCAGGAATCGTTGGACACCTTGGGCCTGTGTTGGCAGGCGGTGGTGTTGCAGGACAAAAAGGGCGCCGATCGCCATTTGGGGGTTTTGAAAAAGTCGCTCAGGGACAATCCGTTGCTCCCCTATTTGCAGGGCCGTGTTTGTGAAATGAAGGGGGATATGGAGGGGGCCCGTCAGGCGTACCAAGCCCTGATGTTTGATCCCAAGCTGAGCGCGTTGGGGATTCGCGAGCTGACCCATTTGCCTGATAATCAAACGAAAGATCCCTTTCAGTGGCTGAGTACCCTGAGTGTTGAGCAGAGACAGGAGCCTTGGGCCGTTCGCGCCCTGATGGCGCGGGCCTTGGTGACGGCAGACATCGACGGGGCAAACCAACTGTTTCGCACCCATCGCCGGATTTTTGATGCCAAGGAAAGCCTGCGCATGGAAAAAGCCATTGCGGCGGTAGAGGCCAAACAATTCTGGCAGGTGTATACTGACAGCCAAAAACAGGATCCGGACGCCCTTGCTCAGGCCCAAGAGGCTTTTAAAAAAGCCTATCAACGGGATCGCAGCGATGTTTCCATGCGCTCTCTTTACGCAGGGTCCCTGTGTGAAACCGATGCGCGGGAGGCCCTTTCCCTGATGAAAAAAATCCTGCCCCAAGGCGCAGGGTTTTTGTTTGTGCAAACCCTGTTGATGCAAATCATCCGGTCTTTACCGGAAAAAGAGCGCACGAAAACCATAAAATCCATGGATATCAAAGAAAATTCCCCCCTGTATCATCGCCTGATGGCCTCTGTTTTTGAGAGTTTGGGGTTTGTTGAAAAGCTGGCCTATCACGAAGCCGAGGTTATCCGTTTGCAGCCCTCAGACACCGATGCTCTTCGTCATGCTTGGATCTGTGATCACTGTCAGGATCAAAGCGTGACGTGGCAGCCCGTTTGCGGGAATTGTAAAACCATAGGGTCATACACCATGGCAATCTCCAGTTAAGATGCTGTATTAACAATGAATCGCGCGTTATTTTTGGATCGTGATGGGGTGATTAACCAAGAGGTGAATTATGCCCATCGTCCTGACCAGATTGTGTTTGTTGAGGGTATTTTTGATCTTTGTCACGCGGCCCAGAATTTAGGATATTTTTTGATTGTGGTCACCAATCAGGCAGGGATCGGGCGGGGGTATTATACTGAGGCCCAATTTCACCACCTCACCCAATGGATTGACTATCAGTTTAAGGATAGGGGTATCCTTTTGCACGAAACCTATTTTTGTCCGGATCATCCGGACCATGGGTTAGGGCCGTATAAAAAAGAATCCTTTGATCGCAAGCCCCACCCTGGCATGATTTTGAAAGGCATAGAAAAATATGGCCTTTCGCCGGAATCCTCTCTGATGATCGGGGACCGCGAAACCGATATGCAGGCCGCCCGCGCCGCCTGTATCGGAACAAAGCTGTTGCTTTGCCCCGAAAAACCCCAGCAAACAGACGCGGATTGTTGGATTACGGGGTTGCATCAGGGGATGGAGTATCTTTAGGATTTTCTCGGGCATCATCGGCGGGGGGATTAAAGACAAAACCCCCTGCGAGCCACAATTTTTTTATCCGACAGGCGAATCTCCACCACAGCATCCTTGATCAACGGCAGGGTGACCTCCCCCCCTGAGGGGGTTTGGATGTCAAAAAAATCGCCAGCCCCATAATTTTGCACAGCGATCACCTGCCCCAGAACGTCCCCGGTCTCTTCATCCACAACCACGGATCCGATCAGATCTGTGTGATACCACGCATCGTCCTCTAAAACCGGTAGGGCGCTGCGGGCAATGCCCAGCTCGACACCGCGCAGGGTTTCGGCGTGCGTGCGGGTTGTGACCCCATCGAAATGCAAAACCCAGCCCTTTCCCTGTGGGCGACTTTTTTTGATCACAAAGGCATCCCCTGTCACCGTTTTCAGGGTGCCATAGGTCATCAGGGTTTTGGGGTCATGATAGGCGTGAATGATCACATCACCGCCCAGGCTATGGGCCCGCACAATTCGGCACAGGGGCACAAAATCATCCGCTGTCGCCATCATGATTCGGGAACGCTGGTTTTCAGGGCTAGGGCGTGAAGCTCGGTCCCCATTTTTCCCTGCAGCGCCTGATACACCATTTGATGCTGCTGAATGCGGGTTTTTCCAACAAAATCTGCCGATATAACATGGGCAGAATAGTGATCCCCGTCCCCAGCCAAATCCTCAATATGGACTTGGGCGCCTGGAAAAGCCGAGAGAATCATTGTTTTTAGGGTGTTTGCATCCATGGCCATAGCGTCAAACCCTATTTGTTTGCGTCTTTTTCATTGGGTAAGGAAGAAAAGCGGCCGTAATTCCCCAGCAGCTGTTCAATGGCAGAGAGCTTGTGCCCCGCCGTGGGTGTGGCTTGGCTTTCATAGCTGATTTCGCGGTAAGCATCTGTGCCCCGCATAACAAAGGCATCCAAAACACCCTGATCGTCAAAGGACACAATTACGATTTTTTGTTCCAGCAATTTGGGGCCACCAAAGGGTTGTTGTTCAACCTTTTGGCCGATGTAATGCCAGATGTTCGGATCAAAGGTGGAGATGGTCGTGGGTGTGCCCAGCAAAGATCGCACGTCATCTTTTTTCAAAACCCCCACACGCAAGGATTGCACTTTGTCGTCGGGCAGAATTTCCCCGTTGGTTTTCACAATGGGGGCACACGATGCGACAAACAAAATGACGCCATAGGCCAAAAGCCAGAAAAGCATGCCAAAACGTTTCATAGAATCCCAAAAAATTAACAAGCTGATGACCATGACAAAGCCAGAAAAGGCAAGCCTGTGTCAATAACTAAAACAGTGGGGATGGTTCATCCATTTCTTCCTTGCCAAAAGCTCTGCCCTACCCTTTTATGGGTGGGGTTTTTTTATGCCACAGCCACCGCGCCAAAATTGCCAAAATTATGACCTATTTCCCCCTGTTTTTAAAAACGTTTGCCGAAGATCTGGATGCCTTTATGGGCAAGGCATTGTCGGAAAACCATATTTTGGATCAGGCCATGCGCTATAGCGCCGTTCCCTCTGGCAAGGCCATACGCGGATTTTTGGTGCGGGAAAGTTTGCGTTTGGCGGGATTTTCCGAGGATGCTTTTTGGGACATTGCGGCGGCTTTTGAGTTGTTTCACACCTATTCCCTGATTCATGATGATCTGCCCTGTATGGACAATGCGGCATTGCGGCGGGGGCGGCCCACGTGTCATCTGGCCTTTGATGAAGCCACCGCCGTTTTGGCAGGGGACGCTTTGCAGGCCGAGGCTTTTGTTCTGCTGTCCACCCCAAGCCCCTCGTTTCAATCCAAAGGTCAAATCCGCCTGATTCATCGTTTGGCCGTATCTGCGGGGCGCTGCGGCATGGCTTTGGGTCAGGCCATCGATATTGCCGGCACGGTCAATACGCTGCAGGATTTAAAGGCCATGCACCTGTTAAAAACCGGTGTTTTGATTCAAACGGCGGCCATGGCGGGGGGCTTGCTTGGCGGTGATGAGGGGTTTACCCACACCATGGAAACCTTTGGGGGGCTGTTGGGTCTGGCCTTTCAAGTGCGTGATGATTTGCTGGATATCGAAGGGTGCCCACAGGAAACAGGAAAAACCGCAGGCCAAGATCAACACAATCAGCGCGTAACGTTTATCAATCTTTTGGGCCCCACAGGCAGTCAAGACCTGCTGCGTGATTTGGAAAAACAAGCGGGGGATTGCCTTGCGACCCTGCCCAACGCGGGCCATTTGCCGGATCTTCTGTCCTTTATTATCCACCGGCGCTGGTAGGGCCGAGGGGGCTGGCGTTTGGGGGCGTGTCTTTCTCTTTACAGAGGCACCAAGAGCTTGATACAAAGAAACGAGGCCCCTGAACATTCATAAAGGACAAAGGACGCTATGCAGCCGCAAATGAATCAAATTTTACAACAAGCCCAAAAAATGCAGCAAAAGCTTCAGCAAGCCCAGCAAGAGGTTGAGAAGATTGAGCGCGAAGGGACATCCGGCGGGGGCATGGTGAAAATCACCCTGAACGGTAAGTTTCAAGCCCGAGGTTTAAAAGTTGACCCCAGCCTGCTGAAGGAAGAAGAGCGCGATGTTTTAGAAGACTTGATCGTGGCGGCCATCAATGACGCCCACCAAAAAATCGAACAGGCGTCACAAGAAACCATGAGCAAAGTTACGGCGGGCATGCCGTTACCCCCTGGCATGAAATTGCCTTTCTAAAGGTATGATCCAGGGCGAAGAAATGCAGCAGGCCATAAAGGTTTTGGCCCAGCTGCCTGGGTTTGGTCAGCGTTCTGCGCGTCGCGCCCTGTTGCATTTGTTGATTCACAAAGACAGGAAAATGGCGCCTTTGATTCAGGCCCTAAAAACCTGCCATGATACCATCGTCGCCTGCCGGATGTGTGGTCATCTGGATACCGTGAATCCGTGTCACATTTGCCAGTCCCCCCGTCGTCATCGTCACCAGTTGTGTGTTGTTGAGTCCGTTTCGGACCTGTGGGCCATGGAGCGAACAGGCAGTTACCACGGCCTTTATCATGTTCTTGGGGGGGTTCTCTCCGCCATGGACGATGTGCGCCCTGAACATTTGGGGTTGTCCCGATTGATCGAAAGGGTGGATGATTTGCAGGTGGAGGAGGTTATTTTTGCCCTGAATGCCTCGTTAGAGGCCCAGACCACAGTTTTCGTCATCACAGAATCCCTGCCCAAAAGTCTGAAAATCACCCAGCTGGCCCAGGGCATTCCCATAGGGGGGGAGCTGGATTATATGGATGATGCCACCCTGCAAACCGCTCTTCAGCGGCGCGGGGTTTTATAATCACAGTGTCTGGCACAGAGTTTCGGGATGATCAGGTTCTCGTGGTGGGGGCGGGTTTGGCGGGGGCTATGGTGGCCCATGCCCTTTCCCAGCGGGGTGTTTCTGTGGCGGTCTGGGAAAAATCCCCCCACCCCTTCACAGGGGGGGCGTCCCATCATCATGCCTGCGCCCTCTATCCTTTGATTCATGCGGCCCCTTGCGCTGAGGATGCTTTTTTCTTGCAGGCCTATGAATACGCCCTAAAAACTTTTTTGGGCCAACCGTTTTTTAATCCTGCCCCCCTGCGCCTACCCACGGGAAAACGACACAGTGCCCTTTGGCGGGATCATTTGGACATCAGGGGCAGCGGGACCTATCTCCTCAGCGGTGGGTGGGTGGATCCCATAGCGGCCTCTGCCCATTATTTGCAGGACATTCCTGTTTTTTATGGGGTGTCTTTTGAAGGGTTTCATGATGTTCCCGCATCAAAAGTTGTTTTTTCTGCGGGCTCCGGTATGCGGGATTGTTTTCCCCAGTGGGCGTGGCGTGTCACAGCGGGGCAGACCGATTATGGCCATCGAGATGTGGGGGCAGAATCCGATAAAACCATTCTTTGCGAAGATGGTTTTATGATTCCCATGACAAAACATGTTGTGGCATGCGGGGGAACCTATCGCCCCCATCAGGCAGAAGCCCCTGTTTTGGCCGAAGATACCCAAAAAAACCTGTCAAAGCTGGAAAATATCGTGCCCCATCCAGACCTGAAACCCACCACGGGGGTGAGAATTCGGGGAAAAACAACCCTGCCCTGCGTTGGGTATGTGGATTTGGGGGGGCGGCTTGTATCCCTTTTGAAACAGGAAAATGTCCTGCCAAAAGATCATCCCAAACACTGGATTCTTTCTGGATTTGGATCACGGGGCATGGTCACCATTCCTTGGTCGGTGCATTGTCTGGTGTCCGCGATGCAGGGGGCAAAAAAAGACTTGCAATCGCCGGTGTAGGCGTTACATAAGAACGACTTTCGTTTATGGATTTTAGTGTTCTGGTATGTCTCGTCAAACCCCTTTGGATCATTATCGTAACATCGGCATCATGGCCCACATTGATGCTGGCAAAACCACCACGACTGAGCGCGTTTTGTTTTACACGGGCCGCCAGCACAACATTGGTGAGGTCCATGAGGGCAATGCCACCATGGATTGGATGGAACAAGAGCAAGAGCGTGGAATCACCATCACCTCGGCTGCCACAACCTGTTACTGGGCCGGTCACCGGATCAATATCATTGACACACCAGGTCACGTGGATTTCACCATTGAGGTTGAGCGGTCCCTGCGTGTTTTGGACGGCGCTGTGGCCGTTTTTGACAGTGTAGCGGGTGTTGAGCCCCAGTCCGAAACCGTCTGGCGCCAAGCCGATAAATATAATGTCCCCCGTATGTGTTTTGTGAACAAGATGGACCGCATCGGGGCGGATTTTTTCCGCTGCGTCGACATGATGGTGGACCGTTTGGGGGCTGTGCCCTTGGTTCTGCAGTTGCCCATCGGTGTGGAGTCTGACTTTGTTGGTGTTGTGGATCTGATTAAAAATGTTGAGATTCACTGGTTGGAGGAAAGTTTGGGCGCCAAGTTTGAAGAGCGCCCCATTTCAGCCGCCTATAAAGACAAGGTCGCTGAATATCGGGAAAAACTGATTGAGCTGGCCGTGGAACAAGACGACGATGCCATGGAAAAATACTTGGCTGGGGAAGAGCCCAGCGCGGAAGTCCTAAGGGCCTGCATTCGTCGCGGAACCATTAAAAGCGTTTTTGTCCCTGTTTTGTGTGGATCCGCTTTTAAAAACAAGGGTGTTCAGCCGCTTCTGGATGCTGTGACGTATTATTTGCCTTCGCCTTTGGATATTGGGGACACCCAAGGCCTAAAGCCCGATTCCGATGATGCGGATGTGCGGAAGGCTTCTGACGAAGAGCCCTTTTCCGGTTTGGCGTTTAAAATTATGACGGACCCGTTTGTGGGGTCCTTGACGTTTGTTCGGGTTTACTCGGGTAAAATTGAATCGGGCTCTTACGTTCAAAACACCACCAAAGATAAGCGGGAGCGCATCGGCCGGATGTTGCTGATGCATGCCAATTCCCGTGAGGAAATCAAAGAAGCCTACACCGGCGACATCGTGGCGTTGGTGGGAATGAAGGATACAACCACAGGGGATACGCTTTCGGATCAAAAATCCCCCATTATTCTGGAGCGCATGGAATTCCCAGATCCCGTGATTGAGGTTGCTGTTGAGCCCAAAACCAAAGCCGATCAGGAAAAAATGTCCGTGGCTCTGGGTCGTTTGGCGACGGAGGATCCTTCGTTCCGTGTGTCTGTGGATCATGAATCCGGCCAGACGGTTATTAAGGGAATGGGCGAGCTGCACCTCGAAATCATCGTGGATCGTATGAAGCGGGAATTCAAGGTCGAGGCCAACGTGGGTGCCCCGCAGGTGGCCTACCGTGAAACCATTTCCAAAAAAGTCGAAATTGACTACACCCACAAGAAACAATCCGGGGGTGCCGGTCAGTTTGCCCGCGTGATTATGACCTTCGAGCCCCTGGAGCGCAGTGGTGGCTATGAATTTGTGAATAAAGTCATCGGGGGGTCCATTCCCAAGGAGTATATTCCTGGTGTGGAAAAGGGTCTGATGTCTGCCAAAGACACAGGGGCCTTGGCCGGATTTCCTGTGGTGGATTTCAAGGTGACGTTGACAGAGGGCGCGTATCACGATGTGGACTCTTCGACTTTGGCCTTTGAAATCGCTGGCCGCGCCGCCTTTCGTGAGGGGATGAGAAAGGCAGGAAGCCAGATCCTAGAGCCCATCATGAACGTTGAGGTGGTGACACCAGAAGATTATATGGGTGATATCATTGGGGATTTGAACTCTCGTCGGGGTCAAGTTTCCGGTATGGACCAGCGGGGGAACGCCCGCGTGATTAATGCAATGGTCCCCTTGTCAAATATGTTTGGATATGTTAATACCCTTCGCTCAATGAGCCAAGGCCGTGCCCAATTCACCATGGTCTTTCATCATTACGAGCCCGTCCCCAACGCGATCGCTGAAGAGATCGCAGCAAAACATTCTTAATGAAAAACTAACGAAAAAGGTAGGAAACACCATGGCAAAGGCAAAATTTGAACGGAACAAACCCCACGTTAACATCGGTACCATTGGTCACGTTGACCATGGAAAAACAACCTTGACGGCGGCCATTACCAAATATTTTGGTGAATTCAGAGATTACTCTCAGATCGATGCTGCTCCCGAAGAAAAAGCCCGTGGGATTACCATTAACACCGCCCACGTGGAATACGAAACTGCCGAGCGTCACTATGCCCACGTTGACTGTCCTGGTCACGCTGACTACGTGAAAAACATGATTACCGGTGCCGCCCAGATGGATGGCGCGATTTTGGTGGTGAACGCTGCTGATGGACCTATGCCCCAAACGCGGGAGCACATTTTGTTGGCCCGTCAGGTCGGTGTTCCTGCCTTGGTGGTCTTTTTGAACAAAGTGGATCAGGTGGATGACCCTGAATTGCTTGAGCTGGTGGAAATGGAAATCCGCGAGCTTCTCAGCAAATACGGCTTTGATGGCGATAACATCCCCATCGTTTCCGGTTCGGCTTTGGCCGCGCTGGAGGGTCGTAATCCAGAAATCGGCGAAAACAAGGTTCGTGATTTGCTGGCCGCTGTTGATAAAGCGATTCCTACCCCTTCCCGTCCCATCGACAAGCCTTTCTTGATGCCTATCGAGGATGTGTTCTCTATCTCTGGTCGTGGGACCGTAGTGACAGGCCGTATTGAGTCTGGTGTGGTTAAAGTGGGTGAAGAGGTTGAGATCGTTGGAATCAACAAAACCCAAAAAACAACCGTCACCGGTGTTGAGATGTTCCGTAAGCTTCTTGACCAAGGTCAGGCTGGGGACAACGTGGGTGTTCTGCTCCGTGGTACCAAGCGGGAAGATGTCGAGCGTGGTCAGGTTTTGGCCAAGCCTGGCAGCATTACCCCCCACACCACCTTTAAGTGTGAGTGCTATATCCTCAGCAAAGAGGAAGGTGGCCGTCATACCCCATTTTTCTCCAACTACCGCCCTCAGTTTTACTTCCGTACCACCGACGTCACTGGCGCCATCAAATTGCCCGAAGGCAAGGAAATGGTCATTCCTGGCGATAACGTGGAAATGGAAATCGAACTGATCAACCCCATCGCTATGGATGAAGGTTTGCGTTTCGCTATCCGTGAGGGTGGCCGGACCGTGGGTGCCGGTGTTGTGAGTAAGATTATTAAATAAAGCTCTTTACATACCCCGAAAGAGGCTGCATAATGCGGCCTCTTTTTTTCTGTGAACGTTGTGGATACGAGAATTAACTATGGACGCACAAACCATTCGAGTGCACCTTCGGGCCTTTGATCACCGCATTTTGGACAAATCTGCTGAGCAGATTGTTGATACGGTGAAGCGCACGGGATCGAAGCTTCACGGCCCTGTTCCTTTGCCAACTCGTATTGAACGCTTCACGGTGTTGCGTTCGCCGCACGTGAACAAAAAATCCCGTGAACAGTTTGAAATGCGCACGCACAAACGGTTGATTGATATTTTGAGTCCCACCCCCCAGACGGTGGATGCTCTGATGAAGTTAGAGCTCCCTTCAGGGGTTGATGTCCAAATTAAGCTGACGCCCATGGGCGCGGTGGCTTAAGGAGAAGGTACCATGACAAAGCGTACAGGTTTGATTGCTAAAAAACTGGGGATGACCCGTCGGTTCTCTGCCGCTGGTGTCTCCTCGGCTGTGACGGTGCTCAGCTTAGAGGGCTGCCAAGTGATTGGTCAGCGGACTCAGGATCGTGACGGATATACGGCGGTTGTTTTGGGTGCTGGGGATCGTCGTGCTTCCCGCGTGAACAAAGCGCAGCGTGTTCAGTACGCCAACGCCAATCTTTCCCCCAAGGCCATTGTTCGCGAATTTCGTGTTGAAGCGCAGGCTTTCCTCGATGTGGGGTCAGTTCTTCAGGCCGATCACTTTGTTGTGGGTCAAAAAGTTGATGTGGTTGGAACATCCGTCGGTAAAGGTTTTGCCGGTGCCATGAAGCGTCACAATTTTGGTGGTCTGCGGGCGTCCCATGGGGTGTCCATCAGTCACCGTTCCCATGGATCCACGGGTCAGCGTCAGGATCCTGGAAAGGTTTTCAAGGGCAAGAAAATGGCCGGTCACATGGGGGATGTGCGCGTCACCCAGCAGAATTTAGAGATTTTGGAAACCGATGTGGCCCGTGGCTTGGTGTTTGTTAAAGGCAGCATCCCCGGCGCAACAAATAGTTTTGTTTTGATTCAGGATGCGGTGAAGTGCCCGTCTCAGGATCTGCCCTTCCCTGGGTCCGTGGCGTCTACTGCCCCTACTCAGGATGTTCAGGCCGCTTCCTCTGAATCCGAGAGTGGTGTTTCTGATGCTGCCTCAAGTGACACCCCTGGTGATACGTTAGAAAGTTAAGAGTCGTTTTATGCACTACGCCTTGCTTACAGGACCTGATTTTAAATCCACGGATGTGGCGTTGAGAGACGATGTGTTCGCCCTCTCTCCCCTGCGGCCGGATATCATTGCCCGTGTGGTTCAGTGGCAGTTGGACAAACGCCGTTCGGGATGTCACAAAACCAAAGGCATTTCCGAGATCCAAGGGACCACCAAAAAGCCCTATAAACAAAAAGGCACGGGAAATGCCCGTCAGGGGTCTTTGCGTTCCCCCCAATACCGTGGTGGTGCCACAATTTTCGGCCCTGTGGTTCGGGATCATGGTTATTCTTTGAACAAAAAGATACGGGTTCTGGGATTGAAGCACGCGCTTTCCTCCAAGTGTCAGGATCAGTCGCTGGTTCTCATCGATGGATATCCTGCTTTTGAAAAAGCTAAGGATGCGTCGGCGTGGGCCAAAAAACTTGGGTTGGTTAAGCCATTGTTCGTTGTCAATCAGGCGGACATGGACGCCCCTTTTGTCAGGGCTTTGCGCAACCTGAAAGACGTTCGCCTGCTGGCGCTGGAGGGGCTGAACGTTTACAGTTTGCTTCAGGCCCGTCATGTTGTTCTCACGGCAGCCGCCAAAGACGCTATTGAGCAGAGGTTTTCGTTATGAAGCAAGGTTTATTGTCCACGAAAAAGAGAAAAATCAGCTCTTTTGACATTTTGCGTCGTCCCATTGTGACGGAAAAATCCACGTTGCAAGGAGAAGTCGGCAACAAGGTGGTTTTTGAGGTTTTGCCTGGCGCCACCAAAAACGACGTTAAGCTGGCCATGAAAGAGGTCTTTTCCGTGACCGTTGAAAAGGTGAACATGATTCGCCTGCCCGCCAAAACAAAGCGGTTCAAGGGCGTGGTTGGGCAGCGCAACGCGATAAAAAAGGCCATTATCACCTTAAAAGACGGTGAAACCCTTAACTTTTTTGATGGAGTCTAGATCATGGCCTTAAAAGCCTATAAACCCATTACCCCTGGAACGCGTGGCCTGATTCTTTCCACCTCTTCCGATCTTTGGAAGGGGCGCCCTGAAAAGAGCTTGGTTTCTGGTATTTCCTCAACAGGGGGTCGTAACAATCTGGGCCGCATGACGAATCGCAACATCGGTTCCCGTCACAAGCGTCTGTACCGCCAAGTTGATTTTAAACGCGTTAAGCGGGATATCGTGGGCACGGTGGAGCGATTGGAATACGATCCCAACCGTACCGCCTATATCGCCTTGATTGTTTATGAAGATGGGGAAAAGGCTTATATCTTAGCCCCCCAAAAGCTGAAAGCTGGCGATAAAGTTTTGGCTGGTGAAAAGGCCGATATCCGCGTGGGTAATGCCCTGCCCTTGGCCAACATTCCCTTGGGGACTGTGGTTCACAATGTTGAAATGAAGCCTGGCAAAGGTGGTCAGCTTGCCCGCAGTGCCGGGGCTTCGGTTCAGTTGGTGGCTCGGGATCAGGGGTATGCTCAGCTGCGTCTCTCTTCGGGTGAGGTTCGCCTTGTTCTTTCGTCGTGTTATGCCACGGTTGGGATGGTTTCCAACCCCGACCACCAGAACGAAGTTTTGGGAAAAGCTGGCCGGAATCGCTGGAGAGGTCGTCGCCCCCATGTTCGTGGTGTAGCTATGAACCCTGTGGATCACCCGCATGGTGGTGGTGAAGGAAAAACATCCGGTGGTCGTCACCCCGTGACACCGTGGGGAAAATCCACCAAAGGAAAACGGACGCGCCGCAACAAGGCCACGTCTAAGTATATTGTTAAACGACGCTATCAGAAATAAGAAATAAAGGACACTGTCTATGCCTCGGTCTGTTTGGAAAGGTCCCTTTGTTGACGGGTACTTGATTGATAAAGCGGCTAAAGTTTCATCTTCGGGCCGTCGGGATATCATCAAGACTTGGTCGCGCCGCTCAACCATTCTCCCCAACTTTGTGGGATTAACGTTTGGTGTTTACAATGGTAAAAAGTTTGTGCCTGTGACGGTGAATGAAGATATGATCGGCCACAAGTTGGGCGAATTTGCCCCCACGCGGACCTTTTTAGGCCACGGCGCGGATAAAAAAGCGAAAAAGAAATAGGTTGTTTTTATGAGCCGTCTTGTCCAAGCTATGAACACTGTTGTGCGCAGCAGTCCACAAAAACTGAATGTTGTTGCGGGCAGTATCCGCCGTAAACATGTTCAGGATGCTATTCATATCCTTAACTTTTCCCAAAAGCGTGTGGCGGATGTCATTTTAAAGACACTGAACTCTGCCATCGCCAACGCCGAACACAACCATGGTTTGGATGTGGATCGGTTGTATGTCAAAGAGGCTTTTGTGGGAAAAAGCTTGGTTATGAAACGTTTTCGGGCCCGTGCCCGTGGCCGTGGGGCTCGTATTATGAAGCCTGTCAGTCGTATCACCGTTATTCTGGCAGAAGAGGAGATTTAGGTTATGGGTCAGAAAGTTAACCCCATCGGGTTCCGTTTGAAAATCAACAAAGACTGGGATTCCCGCTGGTTTGCCGGCAAGTCTTATCAGGAAACCTTGCTTCAGGATCTTGAGATCCGCAAGTATTTGGAAAAGCGCCTGAAGTCTGCCTATATCAGCAAGATTGTGATTGAGCGTCCGGCGAATAAGCCCATCGTAAATCTTTACTCGGGTCGTCCTGGACTGATCATTGGTAAAAAAGGCACAGACATTGAATTGCTCCGCAAAGATTTAGCCAAGTTTTTGGGTCGTGATGTTCAAATCAACATCGTTGAAATCCGCAAGCCTGAAATCGAAGCCAAGCTGGTGGCCCAAAACGTTGCGTCTCAGTTGGAAAAACGGGTGGCGTTTCGTCGTGCGATGCGTCGCGTGGTCCAGTCTGCCTTGCGTTTCGGCGCCGAGGGCATTCGGATTAACTGCAGTGGTCGTTTGGGGGGCGCGGAAATCGCCCGTATGGAATGGTATCGTGAAGGTCGGGTTCCCCTTCACACCCTGCGTGCCGATATCGACTATGGGGAAGCAGAGGCTTTGACAACCTACGGCGTTATTGGTATTAAGGTCTGGATTTACAAAGGTGAAATTCTCAAAGATGGCGAGCGCGAAGATCTGCGCACCGCCGCATAGATAACCACAACGGAGTTAGGCATGTTTAGCCCTAAAAAAACGAAGTATCGTAAAGCCCATAAGGGACGGATCAAAGGCGAGACCAAAGCCGGTGATCGCCTGAACTTTGGCCAGTTTGGTTTAAAAGCTTTGGCTGCGGATCGGATCACGGCCCGCCAAATCGAGGCCGCTCGTCGGGCCATCACCCGTCATTTGCGTCGTGCCGGTAAACTTTGGATCCGCGTGTTTCCAGATTTGCCTGTTTCCCGCAAGCCTGCTGAAGTTCGTATGGGAAGTGGAAAAGGAACCCCAGAGTTCTGGGCTTGTCGTGTTGCCCCTGGGCGCATTCTTTTTGAAATTGAGGGTGTGTCAGAAGAGCAAGCTCGCGAGGCCTTTGCTTTGGCGCACGCCAAACTGCCCATTCAGTCAAAATTTGTTAAACGCCTGCCGTGTGAGTAGAGATTATGAAATTGTCGGAACGAAAGGCCGCGTTGTTGCGGGGCAAAACCAAAGATGAACTGACCGACATGCTGCGTCACTGTCAGCGTGATTTGATGAGCATGCGCTTTAAAAAGAAAAGTGGTGGTGTCGAAAACACCAATCGCTTTCGTTTTGTGCGTCGCCGGATTGCTCAGATTAAGACCCTGTTGAATAACCCTGCCTAAAGGATCGTTGTTATGCCCCGTCGTGTGATGCAAGGTGTTGTTGTGAAGGACGCTAAAGATAAAACCATCAGCGTGTTGGTTGAGCGTTCCGTCAAACACCCTGTTTATAAAAAGTATGTTAAGCGTTCCAAGAAATTCTTGGCCCATGATGAAACCAACCGTTCCCGTCAGGGCGATGTTGTTTCCATTGTGGAGTCCCGCCCTCTTTCCAAAAGAAAAACCTGGGTCTTAGTTGAGGATGCAGGTTCAGCCCACCAAGGAGTTTCCTCATGATCCAAATGCAAACCCGCCTGGATGTTGCGGATAACTCTGGGGCGAAGACTGTCATGTGCGTGAAGGTTTTGGGCGGCTCTAAAAAGAGAACCGCTGAAATCGGCGACGTTATTGTGGTGTCCGTTAAAGATGCCATTCCTCGGGGTAAGGTCAAAAAAGGGGACGTTCACCGTGCCTTGGTCGTGCGTACCCGTTTTGGTGTTCGTCGCCCCGATGATTCCCTGATCCGTTTTGATAACAATGCTGTTGTCATCATCAACAAGCAGGGCGAGCCCGTGGGAACCCGTATTTTTGGCCCCGTAACGCGGGAGCTGCGTTCAAAAAATTACATGAAAATTATATCTTTGGCCCCGGAGGTCCTATAACAATGAAACAGAAAGTCAAAATTAAGCGGGATGATACCGTTGTTGTGCTTTCCGGAAAGGATAAGGGCAAGCGCGGTAAGGTTTTAAAGGTCCTGCCGTCCGAAAATAAGCTGGTTGTGGATGGCGTCAATGTTGTCACCAAACACAAAAAGCCCACACAGTTGGATGCCGGTGGTATTCGTCGTTTTGAGAAGGCCATTGACGTTTCCAATGTCGCCATTTTGGATCCTAAGTTGGACGTTCCCACCCGCGTGGGCTATAAGGTCATCGATGGCAAGAAGGTCCGTTATGCGAAAAAGTCAGGAGAAGTGATCGATGGTTGAGACTCAGCCCCGTTTGAAACAACAGTATCTTCAAGACATTCGTCCGGCTCTGATGAAAGAGCTTGGCTTGTCCAACGTGATGCAAGCCCCCCGTTTGGAAAAAATCGTCATCAACGTTGGTTTTGGCGATGCCGTTCAGGACAGCAAAAAATTGGACAAGGTTGTGGCGGACCTCGCCCTTTTGGCCGGTCAGAAACCCGTCATCACCCGTGCCAAGAAATCCATTGCCACGTTTAAAGTCCGTGAGGGCATGGTGATGGGGTGCAAAGTGACCCTGCGCCGTGAACGGATGTATGAATTTATGGATCGCTTGGTGACCATCGCCATGCCCCGTATCCGAGATTTCCGTGGGATTTCAGGTAAATCTTTTGATGCCCAAGGCAACTATGCCATGGGGATTAAAGAGCACATTATCTTTCCCGAAATTGACTATGATAAGATTGACAAAGTTTTTGGAATGGATATAGTCCTCGTTTCAAGCAGTAACCGCGCGGATCACACCAAGGCCTTGCTGAAGGCTTTTGGTTTTCCGTTTTATAATTAAAGTGAGACCTGTTCATGGCTAAACTGTGCATGAAAGAACGTGATAAGAGTCGTCGACGCAAGACCGAAAATGCCTTGGTCCGTCGCACAGCTCTTGTGGCAAAAGTAAAAGACCGCTCTCTTCCCATGGAAGATCGCCTGATGGCCGTGCGTAAGCTGTCCGAAATGCCCAGAAACTCGGCGAAAGTGCGTATTCGCAATCGCTGCGCTTTAACGGGCCGTTCTCGCGGCGTTTATCGTAAATTCGGTTTGTCTCGTATTAAATTGCGGGAACTGGCTTCTGCGGGTCAGCTTCCTGGTGTTGTAAAATCAAGTTGGTAAGCCATTATGACCATGACCGATCCTATTGGGGCTATGTTAACAACCCTTCGCAATGGTGCTGCGGCGAAAAAGACGCAGGTCGCTGTGCCGGCGTCCCGTTTGAAGCAATCCATTTTGGATGTTTTGAAACGTGAAGGCTACATCCGCGGCTATGAAGTTCGGGATGTTCGTCCCCGTGTTCAAGAGATCGTTGTGGAGCTGAAGTATTATCAGGGCCAGCCTGTGATCAAAGAGATTTCTCGTGAATCCAAGCCCAGCCGCCGCGTGTATTGCGGGGCTTCGGGTATGCCCAAGGTCCACAATGGTCTGGGTATTGGTATTGTTTCAACATCTTTGGGCATTTTTTCTGACGCCGAGGCCCGCAAAGCGGGATTAGGCGGCGAATGGATTTGCACTGTATTTTAAATTGTGGAGTTTTGTGCTATGTCCCGCGTAGGAAAGCATCCGGTTATTGTTCCTAAAGACTGCTCCGTTTCCCTTAATCAGGGCATTTTGTCCGTAAAGGGGAAGCTTGGTGATTTATCCCTATCTGTGCCCCAAGGGGTTGAGGTGGCCATTAACGATAATTTGATTACCGTTAAGCCCTCTTCTGCCAGCAAGCAAAGCCGCGCTCTGTGGGGGACCATTCGGGCCCGCATTCAGGGTATGGTTGTGGGTACCACCGTTGGCTTTACCAAGACTTTGGAATTGGTAGGTGTTGGGTATCGTGCGGCCCTGAAGGGCAATGCCATTGATCTGCAGCTCGGTTTCAGTCACCCTGTCTTGTTTGATCTGCCTGCCGGTGTGACGGCCAAGTGCGAGAAGCCAACGAGCATTCAATTGCACAGTTATGATAAGCAAATTGTTGGTCAGGTTGCGGCCAAAATTCGTTCTCTTCGTTCCCCTGAGCCCTATAAGGGCAAGGGTGTCCGCTATGAAGGTGAGATTGTTTTGCGTAAAGAAGGGAAAAAGAAGTAGGTTTGCATCATGGCTAAGAAAATATCTTCTTTTGAAAAACGTCGGGCGCGTGTTCGCAGTCAGTTAAAGACTTGTGCCACGGCACCCCATCGTTTGAGCGTTTACCGCTCTAACACATCTCTGTATGCCCAAGTGATCGACATGACGTCGGGTCACGTGGTGGCTTCTGCCTGTTCTAGGGATGAAGAGTTTAAAAACAATCAGGCTGCGCCCCAAAAACGTTCTGTGAATGTGGCCTCATGCAAAGAGGTTGGGGTTCTTTTGGCCAAGCGTGCCTTGGAAAAAAACGTAAGCAAGGTGTATTTTGATCGCAGCGGTTATCGCTATCACGGACGCGTCAAATCCCTGGCTGAGGGCGCCCGTGAAGGCGGTTTATTATTTTAGGAAAAACGGAAAGCCTTATGGATTATATCGAAAAACTGGTTGCCATTAACCGTGTGGCCAAGGTTGTTAAAGGGGGCCGTAAGTTCGCCTTCGCCGCCCTTGTGGTTGTGGGCGATGGTCAAGGCCGCGTGGGTTATGGCTCTGGTAAGGCCAAAGAGGTTCCTGAGGCCATGAAAAAAGCCATTGAAAGCGCCAAGAAAAATATGGTTCGCATCAATCTGCGTGAGGGCCGTACCCTGCATCATGATGTTGTGGGTCGCTTTGGATCGGGCCGCATTACCCTGCGCAGTGCCCCTGCGGGTACGGGAATTATTGCCGGTGGTCCGTCGCGGGCTGTGTTCGAGGCTTTGGGGGTTCACGATGTTGTGGCCAAATCTTTGGGATCATCCAACCCTTATAACATGATTCGGGCCACCTTGGCCGGATTGACGGAAACGACAGCCCCCAAGCTGGTGGCGGCCAAGCGGGATTTGAAAATTGGTGACCTCGTTCGTCGCCGTGGTGATAGCAAAGATCAGCAAGATCAAGATCAGGAGCATGGTTATGGAAACGACAGCCACGAAGCGTAAAGCGACACCGGCCCAAAAGAAAGATTCTGCGGTGGCCCCTAAGGCTGTTTCCAAAAAATCCTCTTCTCAGAAAGCGGCTGCAGAGACATCCTCTACTTTGCGCTTGACCCAGCTTCGCAGTTTTTTTGGTATCTTGCCGAAACAGCAGGCCTGTTTGATTGGTTTGGGCCTGAGAAAAATCCATTCCACATCCGTGGTTCAGGACACCCCGTCTGTGCGCGGGATGATTACCAAAGTTCGTCATTTAATTCGTGTTGAGGATGGTTCTGTATGCAACTAAACGCTGTTCGGGATAACAAAGGCGCCCGTCGCGGCCTGATGCGCGTGGGTCGTGGTATTGGAAGCGGCAAAGGCAAAACCTGTGGTCGTGGTGGTAAAGGTCAGACGGCCCGTACCGGTGTTGCCATCAATGGGTTTGAGGGTGGGCAGATGCCCCTTCACCGCCGTTTGCCGAAAAAGGGATTCACCAACATTTTTAAAAAACAGTACGCTGTTGTGAATGTGGGCACCCTTCAGGCTGCCATAGCCACTGGTCGTTTGGATGTTTCCCAAACCGTGACCACTGCGGATCTTGTGCGCTTGGGCATCGCCTCCAAAGCCACCCACGGTCTTCGGGTTTTAAGCCAAGGTGAGATCACAACAAAAATCACCCTGAACATTCAGGGCGTATCCCAATCGGCCCTGAAGAAAATTGAGGCTGCCGGCGGATCTGTGGTTGTTGAGGCTTTGTTGGGACGTTAAGGATACGTTCTAAGGAGTGCTCTGAAGAAACCCTTTCGGGGGACTGGGGCTGCTGTTTTACTCCCTGTTTCTCCTCCCGTTGTCTGGTCTGTTTTTTAGCTTGTGTGCGCTGATCAAGACGGAGTGAAATGGTGGGCCGTGCGTTTTGACAGTGCCACCAGGGACAGCATGACAGGAACCTCCACCAGAACGCCCACCACCGTTGCCAAAGCTGCCCCCGAGTGAAGACCAAACAGACTGATGGCCACAGCCACGGCTAGCTCAAAAAAATTTGATGTGCCAATTAACGCGGCGGGTGCGGCTACATTAAAGGGCACACGCCACATATAAGCCCACCCGTAGGCGATGAAAAAGATACCATAGCTTTGAATCAATAAGGGTATGGCAATCAAGGCAATCACTACCGGTTGATCCAAAAGGGTTTGCGCCTGCAACCCGAACAACAACACCACCATCCACAAAAGCCCAAGCATAGCATAGGGCTTACAGCGGGTGATAAAATGATGTGTCGCCTCTATCCCTTGATGGCGGTGTAGGTGGTGTCGTGTGGCCGCTCCGGCCAGCAGAGGTATCAGCACATACAGGGCCACTGATAATAACAATGTTTCCCATGGAACCACCACGTCGGTTACCCCCAACAGCAAGGCAACCAAAGGCGCAAAAGCCACCACCATAATTAAATCGTTCACAGACACTTGGACCAGAGTGTAAGTGGCATCGCCTTTGACCATCTGGCTCCAGACAAACACCATCGCCGTGCATGGGGCAACACCCAAAAGGATCATGCCGGCAATGTATTCTTGTGCGGATTCTGCACTGACCCAATCGGCAAACAGATGTTCAAAAAACAACAGACCCAGAGCGGTCATGGTTAAGGGTTTGATCAGCCAGTTGACCATCAAGGTGATGCACAATCCTTTGGGTTTTCTGCCCACATCTTTGATGCAGGAAAAATCCACCCCCACCATCATCGGATAAATCATAGCCCATATCAGAACCGCCACCACCAGATTGACATGGGCATATTCCAACGCTGCAATCCCCTGAAACAAGGCGGGAAACAACACACCCAACCCCACGCCCCCCATCATACCCATAGCAATCCATAGGGAAAGATACCGCTCAAAAATACCAAGAGGGGAAGGTGCGCTCATAACATTCCTGTTTCTGGTTTAATCTTGGCCAAGGGATTGGCATTGTTCATAAGTCAGATCGGACTGTCCTAAAGCCAACAAGGCTTGTGCCCGACGTTTCAAGGTTTGGAAAACGGCTTCGAAATCAGCTTTGGTCCCCTTGGCAGGATCCGGCACGCCCCAGTGAAGGTGCAGCGGGGCGCCTATGAACACAGGGCATGTTTCCCCCGCGGCGTCATTACAAACCGTGATGACCATATCCAAAGGATGATTGGTGAATTCATCCCACGATTGGCTTTTGGGGTTCTCTGGAACAATGCCGTGCTGTGCCAGCGTTTCTAAACTGAGGGGATGAACATAGCCAGCTGGCTGACTGCCTGCACTGACGGCCCGAACGCGCCCTGCGCCATAATGGTTCAAAATGGCCTCCAACATAATAGAGCGACAGCTGTTGCCTGTGCAGAGCACCAAGATGTTCAGCATTGTGGGGTACCTTTTTCAGCAGTTATCCGTTTGTTTATAATGATGAATTCCCATTTGAATGGTTTATCAAAGGCTACAGTTTCTTTTTCTTATCTCTGGCCGTTTTCTGGGCTTGGCGTAGGTCCTGAAGCTTGATCCATCCATCATCCCCTTCTTTCAGGGTTAGGGCCGCCCGTTGGATGTGGATGTCCACTTGTTTGAGGTCATTGCCCAAAAGGGCGATTTCGGCCAAGGAAAGCTCGGCCATCCCCTTTTTCCCCAAACCGGCCTGCGCAATGCTGAGGGATCGCCATGCCAAGGCGTTGTAGGGTTCTTTTTGGGCGACAAATCCCAAATGCTCTTCGGCGCTGCGGTAAAGGCCTTTTTTCTTGGCATCGTCGGTTTCTTTTTTGGCCCGATTCACATAGGCGTTCCCCAAAGACAGGCGGATGAGGGCATCAAAGGGAAGGGCCTGATAGGCCTTTTGATAGGCCGCAAAGCTTTTGTCTTCGTGACCATTCATGGCCTCAAGCTGTCCGATGGTATCATAAAGATAAAAATGCCAAGGGTAAGCGGTCAGAAGCGCCTGCATCCCAGCACGTCCCTGATCCACCAGATGCTGCCGATAATCCCCTATGGCGCGGGCATAGCGGACATCTAGGACGTCTTTTGATGTGGGCAGGGCTTTTAAATCGCTTTCCCTCGTCAAAAAGCCCGTTAATTTTCCCCGCACAAAAGAAAGCTGGTCATCCTGACGCTGGGTGCTGCGCGTGCCGCGATGGGGGGATTGGGCAATGGCTTTTTCTAAAAAATGCAGTCGCTCGGTGTCTGTGGGGTGGGTGCGCATATAGGGGCTTCCCTCTTCCCGCCATTGGTTAGAAATGGATAGGGTATTGAGGAAATCATAAAGCCCCTCAGGGGACAGCTTTAACCGCTCTAAAATCGTCACGGCGGCGGCATCTGCCGCGCGTTCTTGGGTGCGGGTGTATTGCAGAAAATTTTGCAGCGTCAACTGGGCGCCGGCGGCTAAAATCAGAAATCCCATTTCCGGATTGTTCAAAAGAAGCGCGCTGGTCAAAACATAGCTTAAAATTTGGGGCGTGCTCAGTTTATCCAGCTGATCCTGTGTGCGGGCCAGATGGCCGCCGGAAATATGCCCCACTTCGTGGGCAATGACACCGATCACTTCGTCGGCGCGTTTGGCTTTGGTCAAAAGACCCGTGTGGAAAAAGATATTTTGCCCCCCCGCCACAAACGCATTCAGTGAGGGATCATTGACAATAAAAATGCGAATGCTTTGGGGGTGCAGCCCTGCGGCCTCAAAAACCGGCGTGGAAAAATCGCGCAAAACAGATTCCACTTCTGCATCCCGAATCAGGCTTGGCCCCCCCCCCGCTTGTGCCGCCAAAAAAGGGGTGGCGATCAGCAGAAGCATCATCCCAAAAACAACGAAAAACCTGCTAAAGCAACGCATCAATAGATTCCATCCAGACTCTCAGGGGATTCCCCGCTGCCATCCAAAGAAGGCCCCGTGCTGTCCCCGGGGACTTCCACGGTTTTTTGTTCCAAATCCTGACCGGGGATAAAGGCCTCAATAATGCTGCCTGGTGTGTCTGGTGGTACCACCACACCTGAGTGCAAATCGGTGGACACCAAACGAATACCAGAGGGCATCCGAAACGGCACAGAGGGCATGGTGGGCAAAATGGTTTTCATAAAATCAATAAACACGGGCACCGCCACGTTGCCGCCGGTTTCTTTGCGGCCCAAGGTTTGGGGTTGATCGTATCCGTAATAAATTCCCACCACCAAATCGGGGGAAAAGCCCAAAAACCAAACATCGCGGCTATCGTTGGTGGTTCCCGTTTTTCCCGCCAAAGCATAACCCGGAAACGTCGCGCCAATTTTGGCCCCCGTTCCCCGTGCCACAACCCCGCTGAGGATATTCACAACCTGATACACTTGGCGGGGATCCGCCAAAGTTTCCCGATCATCAGGCAACAGGGGGGGGGCCTGATCTTGCCAAGTTTGATTCAAACAGGAATCACAGGGGCGATTGTCGTGACGAAAGATCGTTTTTCCATAACGATCTTGGATCCGGTCCACCAAAGATGGGCGGATTTTTTTGCCCCCATTCACCAGCTCGCCGTAGGCCTGAGTCATTTTCAAAAGTGTGGTTTCGTTGGATCCCAAGACTGAAGAATAATAAGGGGGCATTTTATCGTAAATCCCAAACCGGTGGGCAATATCCTGTATGGGCTTTAACCCGATAGCGAGGGCCAAACGTACAGTCATCAGGTTACGCGAAAGTTCCATGCCCCGCCGCAAGGTGGTGAGACCATAAAAATCATCGGAATAATTGCTGGGCCTCCAGATACGGTCCTGATCTGCACCCAAAATCTCCATCACCACCGGCGCATCCAACAGGCGGCTGTTGGGGGCATAGCCCGATTCCATCGCCGCTAAAGCGACAAAGGGCTTAAACGAAGAGCCAGGTTGCCGCGTGGCCTGCGTGGCACGGTTAAATTCACTGCCATCAAAGGATGTCCCCCCCACCATGGCGTAAATGCGCCCCGTGTGGGGATCCAGAGCCATCATGGCCCCATTGACTTTGGGCACCTGCTGAATGGTCCAGGATTCTTGTGTCTGGGTTGTTTGTTCTGTGTCTTTGGTGCTGTCTACGGGGGGCTTAACGGTGTCTTTGGCGATCCAAAGGATATCCCCCGCAGAGACAATATCTGCAAACGAGGTGATGGAAAGAAACGGCTGATCGGCTTTTTTGGCCACCCGCATTTTCCAAGCCAAGGCTGAACGGGGTAAGGTTAAGGAACGTCCATCTTCAGTGGCTCCAGAAATAGTTTGTTTTTCAACGGATTGAACATAAAAAAGTGTCCACCCCAAACGTGCGAAAGCATGGGCATAGTGCCGCCAGCACAGGGGATTGTTGGGATCATCGCAGTCCGTTGGTAAAGACGCGGCCCGTCCCACCACACCATCCCACGCCCGCGCCCGACGATCAAAGGCCACCGCCCCGCGCATGAAGGCCTTTTGCGCCTCTTCCTGCATCATGGGATTTAAGGTTGTTCGCACAGACAATCCGCCTGTATACAGAGCCTGAGATCCATACCGGTTGACCAAATCGCGACGAATTTCCTCAGAAAAATACGGGGCATCGACATAGGAAAGCGTGAAGGCTTTAGGGGGCAAAAGGGGTTTTTTTTGATACAAAGCCACATCGTCTGGTTTTAAAACCCCCGTTTCCCCCATGCGGGAGAGAACCCAATTGCGCCTAGCCAGCGCCGCATCGTGGTTTTTCACAGGGTGATAGTTGCTGGGTGCTTTGGGCAAGGCGGCCAAAAAGGCGGCTTCGTCAGGGGTGAGTTCGGTGAGGGCTTTGCCAAAATATCGCTGCGCGGCGCTGCCAATGCCATAGCTGCCCAAACCAAAATAAATTTCATTCAGGTACAATTCCAAAATGGTTTCTTTGGACATGGCTTTTTCGATGCGAAAGGCCACAATGGCTTCTTTGACTTTGCGCTCTAAGGATTTTTCATTCCCCACCAAAAAGTTTTTGGCCACCTGCTGGGTGATGGTCGATGCCCCCTGACGTCGCCCCGTATGATTCACCCACGACCAAGCATTCAGGAAAACGGCCCGCGTGACCCCCCGAAAACTGACCCCTTTGTGATGAAAAAAATCCGCGTCTTCGGATGCCAAAAACGCATGAACCACCAGGGGGGGCATCATGCTATAGGGGACAAAAACACGGCGTTGTTCGGCATATTCCGTGATCATTTGCCCATCGGCGGCATAAAGGCGCGTCGTGATTTTCGGGGTATACTGTTTCAGGGTTTCATGATCGGGCAAATTTCTGCTGAAATAAACATATCCCACCCCAAGAGCCACCCCCCCCACCATCGCCAGAGACAGCATCACAGAAAATGTTAAAATCAAAAAACGGCGCATATTTCGCATACGTTAGGGCTGCCACGATACATGTTGAGAAGTTTTGGGATGATCGTTGAAATAGGATTGTGTTGCTGCCACAATCCCCCGCACCAATTTTTCACGATGGCTCTTTTGTAACAACAGCCATTCTTCCTTGGGGTTGGATAAATATCCCATTTCAATCAAAACCGATGGCACATCCGGTGCCTTTAAAACCACAAACCCCGCAAAACGGTGGGATTCGTATTTCAGTTTAATGGATGAAGATAGCTCTGTCACCAAGCGCGTGGCATAATCCGCCGAGGCATTCATGGTGCCCCGCTGGACCAGATCAATCAAAATGTTGCTGACATCTTCGGATTCCCCCGATAAATCAACGCCGGCGATAATGTCGGACTGGTTTTCTTTGTTGGCCAGCTTGGCCGCTTCGCGGTCAGACGCCCGTTCAGACAGGGTATAGACAGACATACCCGTGGCTTCGGCATTAATCGCTGAATCCGCATGCAGGGAAATGAACAAATCCGCCTTGGCCGAACGCGCCACATCAATCCGCCCCCTGAGTGAAACATAACTATCGCCGTTTCGTGTCAGGACCACTTTATATCCTGGCAAGGCCCGAAAGGCGGCGGCCAATTCTTGCGCGGCTTTTAAAACCAGATCTTTTTCTTGGGTGCCGCGCTTACCCGTGGCCCCCGGGTCTTTGCCCCCATGACCAGGATCCAAAACAATGACGATGGGCTCATTGGAAACAGAGGCGGATGTTTTGTTTTTTTCTGTTTTTAGGGGCTCAGGAGTAGACGATAATGCCTCCTGCTTTGGGGTATTTTGGGTCTCTTGACTGTCTTTGGGGGCAGATAAAACAACAGGTGCCAAGGGGGTTTTTGTGTCTGCTGTTAGAGATGTTTCAGCGTTTGGTGTATCCTGAAGGGGCGTATCTTTCTTGACCATCATCAAAGGTCGAGGTTGTGATTCCTGAGGAACGCTGGTTTTTTTGTCTGCCATCACGCGGCTGGCGGGACGGATTTTGGAAAAAGAAATGGACAGGACAGGGGGGCGATAGCCTGCTTCAACCGAGGCGCTTCCCACCAGATCAAAAACCAATCGATAGGTATTAGGGCTGTTTTTTGCCCGACGAAAGGCCTTGACAACCCCTTCCTTGGGCAAGGAGGGGTTTTGAGCATTCCAAGCGGTTTTTTTCAGATCAATCACCAAACGATCCGGATGCGTCAACGTAAAAACCCGCATTTCAGGTTTTGTTTTTTCCAGAAAGGTCATTTGAATGGATTTTGGCCCCACATTCAGGGCCATAAGGGCGTTGGGATCAGCATTTGCGCCACCCCCAAAGGCCAAAATCAGAAAAAATAACCACAGCGCGGCCTTCATGGTTTTTCTTTATTCTTTTGTTCTTAAGATTCCAGAACCATTTTAACAGTCCCCGCCAATTGTTTCAAGCTAAAGGGTTTGGGGATAAAATGGACATGATCCAAACTTTCCAGCTTTGTTCGAATGCTTTCTTCCGCATAGCCGGAAACGCAAATGACTTTCAGATCGGGATCTTTTTTGCGCATAATTTCAATTAAGGTTGGTCCATCAATCACCGGCATCATCACATCCGTCAGCAAAAGGTCGATTTTCAAATCAGGATCGTTTTGCAGGATTTGCAGAGCCACATCACCGCTGCGGGCTTCAATGACCGTATACCCCTTGTTTTTTAAAACACGAGAGCTGAAAATCCGCACGGGATCTTCATCCTCAACAAGCAGGATGGTCCCCATACCGGTTAAATCACCGGTTTTTTCTTCAGTCACCACTTCAGCAACGCGCTCGGGCCCCGTATAGCGGGGCAGATAGATTTTAAAGGTCGTGCCGCGCCCGAGGGCGCTGTTCACCTCGATAATGCCGCCGCTTTGGCGCACAATGCCATAAACGGTGGCCAAACCCAATCCTGTCCCTGAACCCACCTCTTTTGTGGAAAAAAAGGGATCAAAAATTTTGTTTAAATGGGCAGGATCAATCCCCTTGCCTGTATCGGTCACACTCAGGATCACATAATCGCCTGAGGGTGTGGTGTCATTTCCGATATTTAAGGCCTCTGTCAACGTCATATTTTCTGTTCGCAGCAACAAGGATCCGCCATGCTCCATGGCATCACGGGCATTGACGCATAAATTCACAATAACTTGCTCTAGCTGGGTTTTATCGGCGCGGACGTTCCAGAGTTCCCTGACATGCTGAACATCCAACTGGATGGATTCGCCAATTAATCGTTGCAGCAAATGGGTAATCTCAGCAATGGCATCTGGTATTTTTAAAACCTGAAGCTCCAGCTTTTGTTGACGGGAAAACGCCAACAATTGACGCACCAACGCGGTGGCCCGTTTTGCGTTTTGATGAATGTGGTTGATATCGGCAAAAGACGGATCCCCCGCAATATGCCGCTGCAAAAGCAAATCGCAAAAACCACTGATGGCGGTGAGCAAATTATTAAAATCATGGGCAATCCCCCCTGCCAATTGCCCAACAGCCTGCATCTTTTGGGATTGGGAAAATTGCATTTCCAGCATTTTGCGATCGGTAATATCCATCAGATACACCAAAAACTCAGCAGGTAGGCTTTTTTTATCCGAGGACAATAACTGCAAATGAACCAGCAATGTTTTTTCAGGCCCAGAAAGATCAATTTTTTTTAACACGTTGAAGGATTTTAGGGGCATTTCAAAACGGGCATACCGTTTTTCGGCAACGGAGGTTTCAAATTGAGACGCTATATAGTTTTTTTGGGAATCATCAATAAAATCAAGAAAATCCTGATTAAAAATACGGTCCTCTTCCAGCCCGATCATCTCGCAGAACGCAGGGTTCATGCTTTTGATTTTCCGGCTTTCTTCCAAAAGGGCCAATCCAAAGGGGGCATTAAAGAAATAGGATTGAAGGAGGTCTTTATCCTGTAAAATAATCTGCTGACCCCGTGTATAAGACAGCTCTGAAAATCGAGATCTTGTGTTATATTTTCGTTTATAATTCTGAAAAACAACAAGCCCAAAAAGACCAAGGCTGGCCATCAGAAGAACAAAATACCACACATAAAGAAACAAAAGGCTGTTTAAACGGCTCGTGATATACACCACCAAACAGGTCACTAAGATCATGAGTGTTGAGGTTATAAAAAACCCTTTTTGCGAGCTAAAGAAGGTTTTCATCATGGACGCTCTTTTTTTAAAAAGGATTCAAGGGTTTCAATAACGGAACGGGGGGAAACATTCGCTAAGTTTTTTTCCCTGAATATCTTAACCCAAGGTCCGCGCTGGGCGCAACGCACAGGATCCGAAGCATGGGAAAACAGGGCCACAGTGGGGGCGCCGGCAACACTCAGAAGATGCAGCGGCCCCGTATCATTGCCAATGGCAAACGTGGCTTGACTTCCCAATGTGGCCAAATCCTGAAACTGGGTTTTTCCGGTCATATCCAGACATTCGGGGACGGCCTCTTTGATATGGTGATTAAGGTCAGCATCAATCTGGGTTCCAATCAAAACGGGGGTGATGTTGTGTTGCACCAAATACGCGGCCATTTCGGTGTAATGAGAGACAGGCCACCGTTTTTCCGGACGATGCGCCGAACCCCCTGGCACCAGCAGGGCAAAGGGTTTCTGAGGACACGCCACAGCAGAAGACACAGCCCAATCCACCCGTGGAGGATAGAAATGTGTCAAACCCGCCAGCCCCAACTGTTCGTTCAAACGTTCAATGGTGTGCATGGTTTTTCGGTGGGGCGTGTTGTGGCGATAACGACATCCCGCCACAGCGCCGGACCAATGATCCGGCTGATGGGGCCAAAGCATCCAGAAATAGAATGCCGTTCGGTCACTATTTTGCAGGTCATACACGCGATCAAACCCTTGGCGCAAAAACCAAGAGCGAAGATGGCCTATTCCTCGAAGGTCCCAAAATCTAGGCTTTTTATCCTGAGCAACATCATCAAACCAAGGGGCATCAGGGGCAATGGTATGATATGGGGCGCAGGTCAGCAGGGTGATCCTGTCATGGGGGTGATGGGACCTTATGGCCTCAAAGGCGCCCATGGCTTGGACAAAATCGCCAAAGGCACCATGTTTAATCACCAAAATGCGCTGGGACATAATGCCTTGGGATCAACACTCAATCAACGCTCGTCCATGGGAGCATACCCTTCCATGGGCATGGGGGAAGCTTTAGTGGGCATTTTGTGATCCATCATGGTCCCTTTGGGCATAGGGGCGGATGCAGGGGGCATCATACCATCGCGGGAGCATTTTCTGTACGTAAACCATACTTTTCTCTGTTCAGGGGTTAAAATACGCCACACCTGAAGATCAGATTCAAATCGGGCATTGTTCATGGCAGAGGAAGCAGCGTTGTAATCGCCAAACAATGTTTTCAGGTCGTCTTCTTTTGTGGCGGTGTTTTCAAGGCCTTGATAAAGGGCGCGTTTCTTATCGCGCATATCAGAGCGAGCTTGTTTTAACGCATCACCCTGTTTTTCATCAATGGCGCGAAGTTTTTTTTCCAGATCGGCGGGGGGCTTTAGGGCCTCAATAGAACGCTCAAACGGGGGTTTGCAGATCATGGGGCGATCTTTGTCTGCCCCCTGCGGTGCGGCAGCCCAAGACGTCGTTACCAAAGCCAGCATCAAAATCAGTGTACGAACGATGATCATAAGACCCCCCTAAAAAACAAAAGGACAATTGCATGTGACTATAGGGGGGAATCCCTCACAGGACAATTGTTTTTTGACGGGGGGGTTATCGTCTCAACTGCACCAAAATCGGGGGCGTTAGGGCGGCGTTGGGGGTGTCCTCCATCATCACCTGATGGATGCGATTGATGGCGTCTTGGTTTAATTTAACGCCCACACCCCAAGTGTCGCCGTTTTGCCATTCGCGCTGACTGGAAATCACGCCCACCATGGCAAAGGTATCATACAGGGGATCATAGGCAAAAATCGGGCCGCCCGAGGTTCCCTCAAACGACAGGGCCCCATGTTCAAACTGATTGCCTTTGCCCGGGGACTCGGCGTTGCGATAGGTCAGGGTTGTGCTGCGATACAGCTTGCCGTCTTCGCCCAAGGGGGGCTTGACAGGGTAACCGGAAACGGTCAGGGCCATGGCAGAGCGCACATCGCTGGGATGAAAATGGGCATCTGTCACTAGGGCCACAGGCACGCTGCCCCACTTTGTCCAAAAGGCCTCGCCGTAGGGGGCCGATTCTAAATGCACCAGCGCCACATCTTCATTATTATCTAACGCTGGTCCCGAAGAGTTCATATATTCCACAGAGGCAATCCCAACAGGGGGATAGGGAATGTTGGGTCCATTGCGGGCGGCAAAAAATTTGCCCTCTTGGTAATACCCCTGCCCTGCATCATAAAAACAATGGGCGGCGGTTAAAACCACTTTGGGGGCGATCATGGTGCCCGTGCATCCATTGTATTGGCCCACGCCAAAGCGAATTTGCAGCTGTCCCACATACATCCATGGATAGGCCAAAGTATCTGCTACGGGCTCCATCATGGGGGCCTTGGGGGCGGCATCCCCCTGCAACACGGGGCCCATATCGCCGTAACGGGCTTGATCTTGATAGCCTTCCCCAGCCCGTTGATAGGTGCTGAGCAAGGCATAGCGCAGGGCATCGTCCAGTCGAATGGACAGGGGTTTCCCCTCCTCGGCCAACGCAAAAGACGCTTGCGTCACAACACAAAGCACCGTAAAAAAAAGACTCTTAAAAAAAGGGCGCATAACAACAGTGATCTTTGTTTACCCTTCAGAGTATGTCATGTTTATTTAAAAAGCAAGGATTTTTCCATGCCCCTTATCCTCCTTCGTCATGGTCAAAGTGTTTGGAATCTGGAAAACCGCTTTACGGGTTGGGTGGATGTGGACCTGACGGATCAGGGGAAGGCTGAGGCCCAAAAGGCTGGCCAAGCCCTGAAATCTGTGGCGGTGATGCCGGATGTGGTGTTTGTGTCCCCCCTGAAGCGTGCTAGGGAAACCTGCCAGCGGGTGCTCTCAGAGCTGGGCTGTTCCATCACCCCCCAAGAGTCGCCGGAAATGATCGAGCGGTTTTATGGGGCCCTGACCGGATTAAACAAAGAAGAAACGGCAGAGGCCCACGGCGCGGATCAGGTCCACATTTGGCGCCGCAGTTACGATCAGGCCCCGCCCGCGTTGCAGGATAATCATGATTATCACCCTGATAAAAATCCGTTGTTTCAGAACTTCCCCTTTCGCCTGCCTGCCACAGAAAGCCTAAAAGATGTTGTGGATCGGGTGGATCCTTTTTATCGCAACATTCTCTCGCCGCTGCTGGCACAAAACAAAACAGTGTTGATTGTGGCCCATGGCAACAGCATTCGGGCCCTGATCAAACTGATGGCGGGTCTGTCGGATCAGCAGATTGAGTCCGTAGAAATCCCCACTGGCCGTCCCGTGATGTTGACCCCAGAGGGGCAACATTGGCAGTATAAAATTTTGCCATCCTCATGACCCTTGCCTTTCAAGACATCATCCTGACGTTGCAGCAGTTCTGGTCCCGCCAAGGCTGTGTGTTGTTGCAGCCCTATGACAAAGAAATGGGTGCGGGAACGTTTCATCCCGCCACGGCCCTGAAATGCTTGGGACCTGACCCGTGGTATGCCGCGTATCCCCAGCCCTGTCGCCGCCCCACGGATGGCCGCTATGGCAACAATCCCAACCGGTTGCAGCATTACTATCAATTTCAGGTGATTTTAAAACCCAGTCCTGACCATGTTCAGGCGTTGTATCTGTCCAGTCTGGATGCCATCGGGTTGTCCCTGAACGATCACGACATTCGCTTTGTTGAGGATGATTGGGAAAGCCCCACCCTGGGCGCGGCAGGATTGGGGTGGGAGGTCTGGTGTGACGGCATGGAAATCACCCAGTTTACCTATTTTCAGCAAATGGGCGGGATTCCCTGTTCCCCTGTGTCGGTGGAGTTAACCTATGGCTTAGAGCGCCTTGCCATGTACATTCAGGGCCGCGAAAATGTGTATGACTTGGCGTTTAATGATCCTGCATCCCGTTACCCCATGACCTACGGCGATGTGTTTCTGGCCAACGAACAGCAGCAATCGGCGTATAATTTTGAGGCCGCGGATCCCATCGCCCTAAAACACGCCTTTGAAACGGCAGAAAAAGAATGCCCCCGTCTGCTTGCGCTGGGATTGATCTTGCCGGCCTATGAACAGGCCATTGGGGCCAGCCATCTGTTTAACCTGATGGATGCGCGGGGCATGATTGGGGTGAATGAACGCGCCCGCACCATTGGCCGCATTCGGGCCTTGGCCAAGGCCTGCTGCGAGGCCTATACAGCACAAGGGAAC
>CANGYM010000004.1 GCA_947458145.1 Alphaproteobacteria bacterium
CCTCCAAATCCACCACGTGCAACCACGTGGCACCTTGCTCTTCAAAAAAAGCAGCTTGATCGGGGGGATAGCGGTGGTACACATCCGCATCCGCCAAATCGCCTTGGCGCACACGGACGCAGTGACCGTCTTTGATATCAATAGCGGGGTAAAAGATCATGGTTCCCATTGTATGAAGTTTTGCAAAAGACGCAATCCCACCGGCCCACTTTTTTCGGGGTGGAACTGCACGCCCAGAATGTTCCCCTGCCCCACTGCCGCCGCCAAGGGCATGCCATAATCCACCGTGGCCAAGACCGTGTCCGGATCAGTGGGGGTGATGTGGTAACTGTGGACAAAATACACAAAGGCCCCCGCAAAGGACGCATCCAACACCGGATGATCCCGCGCCGCCGTCAGGGTGTTCCATCCCATGTGGGGGATTTTTAAACCTTCGGCTTTGGGGATCGCCGCAACCTCGCCGTCAATCCACCCCAAACCGTGGTGCAGGCCATGTTCATACCCCACACGGGCCAGCAACTGCATCCCGACACAAATCCCCAGAAAGGGCACCTTGTTTTTCCTAACCGCCTGCGTTAAGGCCCCCAACACCCCGGGCCTGTCCAACAATCCCTGCATACACGCCCCAAACGCCCCCACCCCGGGCAAAACAATGCGGCGGGCGGCCAGAATTTCCTCTGGGTCCGAGGTCACCACCACCCGATCCTGTGGATGGGACACAGCCAACACGGCCTTGTGCACAGAGTGCAGGTTGCCGGATTCATAATCAATAATGGCGCAGGACATATGGTGAGTGGTGAGTGGTGAGTGGTGCGTCATCACTGGTAACAGGTCTGGGGGGGGAAATAAAGGGGGGTGGGAACATCTTTACGGGTTATCAGGGTTTATGGTATAAATTATAAACATATCAGGGTGATTGTATGCACGTTCGTTTTGCCGAGGTTGATGAAAACTTTATTGCAGAGGCTGTGCGTTCGGGATTTTATGCCAACGCCACGGAGCTTGTGCGTGATGCTGTCAGGCGTCTTCGGGAAAACAATGCCCTGCATCATCCCTTTTATCAGGCCGTTATGGACGGACTTCAGGATATTGAAAACGGAAACACACAGCCCCTGACCCCCGCATTGATGAACACCCTGAAAATGCAGGGGTATCAAGACGCCGATGAAGATTGAGCTTTCTGCCCGTGCCCAAGGGGATATCCGGAGCATTGCGGCATACACCCGCAAAACTTACAGCCTGAACCAAGCGGATCGCTATATTGATGCCCTGTACCAGATGATGAAAAAAATCGCGGACCAGCCAGGACTGGGGGATGTTCGTCCCGATATACCCATGACCTGCAAGGCCATCTCATGCAACAGGCATGTCATTGTTTACACCGTCAGAAACAATACGGTTTATGTGGTGCGTGTTCTGCATGATCAATTTGATTTCAAAAAACACGACCTCTAACCCCCCCCAACTTTTTTATGCCCCTCCCCCCACCCGCCCCTTGTTTTCCTTCACAACTCTCTTTATATTGATTATCCATTAGGGGCGCATCGATCATGGGACAACATCGTCCACTTTGTATTTTGGGTTCAGGGGCAGCGGGCTACACGGCGGCGATTTATGCCGCGCGGGCCAATTTGCCGCCTTTGCTGTTTTCGGGATCTCTGCCTGGGGGGCAGCTGACCATCACCACCGATGTGGAAAATTATCCTGGCTTTGCGGATGTGATTCAGGGCCCTTGGTTGATGGAGCAAATGAAGCAACAGGCCCAGCACGTGGGCACCACCATTATCCCCGAAACCATCGTGCAGGTGGATTTACGGGCCAGTCCCAAAATCTTGGTGGGGGATTCCGGCGAAACCTATACCGCCGATGCCGTGATTATTGCCACAGGGGCCCAGGCCAAATGGCTGGGGATCCCGGGGGAAGAGGCCTTTATGGGCCAAGGCGTATCCGCCTGCGCCACCTGTGATGGATCGTTTTTCAAGGATGTCCCCGTGGCCGTCATCGGGGGGGGCAACACCGCCGTTGAAGAAGCCCTGTACCTGACCAACCACGCCAGCCACATCACCCTGATTCACCGCCGCGACCAGCTGCGGGCTGAGAAAATTTTGCAGGATCGCTTGCTTGCTCACCCGAAAATCTCGGTCCTGTGGAATCACGGCACCGAGGAAATCTTGGGCAGCCAAGTGGGCGTCACGGGATTAAAACTGCGGGATCTAAACACCGGCAAAGAAAAAATTCTGGAGGTTGAGGGGGTTTTTGTGGCCATCGGGCACAAACCCGCCACCGATATGTTTCAGGAACAGCTGCCCAAGGATGATTACGGCTATTTATTGCACCACCCCAACAGCAGCAAAACCGACGTAACGGGGGTTTTTGTCGCGGGGGATGTGTGTGACCCCGTTTACCGCCAAGCCATCACCGCCGCCGGCATGGGCTGTATGGCGGCTTTGGACGCTGTGCATTACTGTCAATCTCTGCCACAAAAAAAACCCTAAGCTCTATGAAACGCTTTGATACGATTTTGTTGTTTTTGCTGGTGTCGGGCCTGTGGGCTTGGGCCATCAATTATTTTTCCTATGCCCAGCGGGCGGAATCGCAGGATTTTTATTACGAAGTCAAAGAGGCCATCAACAACTGTTCGGTCTTTGGGCGGGTGATTGAGGATTTTTACGGCGCCCACCGGCTCGAGGCCAAAATTGACTGCGGCCCCACCTGGATTGACTCGGGGGAACAATAATCATGACACTGCTAAAACGCATCACGTTGATTTTGTTTGTGGCCTTGCTCTGGGGATCCTTTTTCTGGCACGTGGGTCAGGTGCAAAAGGCCGCATCCAACACGCCCCTGATCAACAACATCCGCCGCGCCCTGAACGAATGTGTGGTGCGTGGCCGATTGACCAACGAATTTGATGGCAATGCCCAGTTCATTAACCTGAATTCCCGCATTGTCTGCAACCTGCAGGGGGGCAGGGTTGCCCCCAGCCGCTAAAGGCTGGCTGGTCCCCACCCCACCCTGAAATCTCCATGACCACCATCGCCTTTTATCATAACGCCCGCATTCCCTATACGCCCGATGATTTGGGGCGGGCGACCATCAAGGGCATGGAATCCTCCGTCCTGCAATGGGCGGCGGCCTTGACACAGGCCGGCCATACCGTGCGCCTGCACCTGCCCCAGAGTGCCGCCCCCCTGCCCTATCCTGATGTGACGCTGTATCCGTTAACCGACACCACCCCCGCCGATGTGGCCGTGGCCCTGAATGAACCCGATTTGCTATGGCGCGTCCCCGCAAAGCGCAAATTTTTGTGGCTGCACAATGCTTTGCCACTGGAAAAGGCCCTGCGCAAAGGCCGCCTGTGGCCCCTGATCCGCATGAAAATGCCCGTGATTGTCAGCAGTCGCTGGCACGCCCGCACGCTGTCCCCCCTGCTGGGCTGGCACGGCGTGCATGTCATGCCGCTGGGGATTGCCGATGCCTTTACGCACCATCCCCGCACCGCAGCCCCCGCGCCCCACGTGGGGTATATCACCCACCCGTACCGCGGGTTGGATCATTTTTTTACCCTGTGGACCCAGCGGATTTTGCCCCACTGTCCAGCGGCGCAGCTGCACCTGTACGGCCCTAAAACCCTGAATCACCCCAGCGTGGTGCATCATGACGCGGTGGGGTGGGATCAACTGCCCGATATTTTGGGGCGCCTGCGCTGTGTGGTGTTTCCGTGGGACAAAGCGGAAACCTTTTGTCTGGCCGCCGGCGAAGCGCTGGCCACCGGCACCCCCGTTATCAGCTATGATGTGGGGGCCATCCCCGAACACGCGGGCGTCACCGCCGTTGCCACGCCGCAGGCCTTTGCCGACACCACCTTGGCCTATTTGACGGATGATGCCCTGTGGATGAACACCCACACCGCCCTCTCCCCCCTACCCCGCCCCCGCTGGACCCATCATAATTTTTTTCATGGTGTGTGAAAAATATCACATTTTTAAAGGAAAAACGGGTA
This sequence comes from Alphaproteobacteria bacterium, assembly GCA_947458145.1. GTDB lineage: Bacteria > Pseudomonadota > Alphaproteobacteria > JAJTHO01 > CANGYM01 > CANGYM01. The sequence goes on from CANGYM010000004.1 coordinate 4,004, forward strand.
TAGTTTGGGGGAATGTTTAAGATTTATTGGGGGGGGTATGGGTTTAGTTAGAATAAAATTGCCACCAGCAGAACCTTTTGATGAAATCAAAAGAGAATTAGCAACTCTTTTTCCAGAAAAGGATTTTGAAAATCCTGAATCGATCAAAACTCTTCTAAACAGTGAAACTGATCTTGAAACACTTACTGCTGATCGTTTAGGGGTCTTGGCGATATTGATTCTTGATCAAATACAAAACTACCAAATCAATGACATTGGAACCCTTACCAGCCACGTCCTAACCCGCGTTTGGAAACTTTTAGAAGAAACTGCCTCTGATGAAAACTTAGATATAAAACTATTGTCGATTATCTACTGTGATGCGGATGATTCTGAGATCAGAAAAACACTAACGCCTATTTTTGCAGACAAAGACTTTATTGCACTTAGGGAAACACTGGCTTCTCTGAAATATGCGTTAAACGAAAAAGAGGGTGGAGACCCTCTACTTTTAGCAATAATGACCTCGGACCCTGATGCAAATGAATTCCAAAAAATTAGAAAATTTTTACAACAAGATATAGATAAAAATCTACCTGAATTACAACCTATAATTTCAAGCCTTAAAACAGACCCTAGTTATTTATTAGATTTATTAGAATTATTATATCTGCCAGATGATGAAAGCTTGGCACAAATATCGATGCCCCATATCTTTGATATCACTAAAAAAAACCACCCCACACCCTAATTTTTTTACCCCCGTGTGAAAAATATCACATTTTTAAAGAAAAAAGGGGTATATTATACAATGATAAAATCAACCGTAATGGGCAACGGGTGGGGATATGGGTGGTGAAACACAGTTGGAAACATCTTACTGGCAGCTCACCGAGAAGATGAACAAAACACTCAATCGGTTTTTAAAACAACATCAGGATACTGACGACATAGATGATTGTACTTCGTCTATTTTGCATGCCTTTATTGCTAAAATATTATGTTCCAAAACTTTACTAAAAACCTACCCCCGCCAACCCATTGCACCGGATGAAATAGGCACATTAAGCTCAGAAGAACAAGCTGACCTACATGATACAGCAACACACATCACAACCCGCATAAAGAAACTTATCGTAGGCCAAGGCATCTCAGCGGAAGAATTTTCATCTCTTGTTTATGAAGGAAAACATCTAAATCGACAATTATTACAATATAATGAAGCAGATTTCATTGCGGTTGTAAATCGAGAATTTGAACCTGTTTCTAAACACTTTCAACGTAAAGAAGAGGATTTAAAAGACAAACTTGAAAACCTTTTGGGGACCGATGAATTTCTTCCCCTAACAACCATTCTAACCCATTTAACGCCCTATACACCAAATAATGATACCGCACATGTTATGCTGGATTTTTTGGTGATGGCTCTATCATCCTTGGATTTCCAACAACCTCCACTTGAAACAGAAACAACACCAACACCAATCCAAAAAACGGTATCGTTACCATCTTTAGACCAACAACGAACCGCCTAAAAAATCCCCCGTGACCACCCACCCCCCCGTGTGGTAGAGTCTGTTTTTTTCAATGGTAGAGAACGTTCATCATGTCTGTCATTTTGGATGGAAAGGCCTTGGCGGCGCTGCGCAAGGATGCGCTGCGGGTGCAGGTCCTGCAATCGGGCCTGACCGTTGGCTTGGCGGTGATTCAGGTGGGGGATAACCCCGCCAGCCGCGTGTATGTCAATCACAAAATACGGGCCTGCGCCGATGTGGGCATGCAATCGTTCAAACATCACCTGCCCGAAACCACGGCCCAAGCCGATGTGGTGGCCCTGATCCAATCCCTGAATCAGGACCCCGATGTGCATGGGATTTTGGTGCAGTTGCCGCTGCCTTCTGCCTTAGACACCGATGCGGTGTTGGCGGCCATTGATCCGGCCAAGGACGTGGACGGCCTGCACATTCAAAACGCGGGCCGTGTGTTTTTGGGGGATACGGGGGGGCTGGTGCCGTGTACCCCGCTGGGCTGTATGATGTTGCTGGATCATTATCTGGCGGATGTGCCTTTGCGGGGCAAACACGCGGTGGTGTTGGGGCGGTCCCGTTTGGTGGGGCGGCCGGTGGCGTCGCTGTTGTTGCAACGGGATTGCACCGTCACCATCGCCCATTCCGCCACCCAAGGCCTGCCCGCGCTGGTGGGGACTGCGGATATTCTGGTGGCCGCCATTGGCAAACCCTGCTTTGTGCCCCTGTTGTGGATGAAAGAGGGGGCCATTGTGCTGGACGTGGGCATCAACCGCACCGATCAGGGGACCTTGGTGGGGGATGTGGATTTTGATGGGGATACCGCGAAACTCTGCGCCTATACCCCCGTGCCCGGGGGCGTGGGGCCCATGACCGTCACCTGTTTGCTGATCAACACCTTTAAGGCCGCCGTGGCCCTGCATGGCCGCACCCCCGATTGATGATTATGCCCCTGTCGTACTGTTTAACCTTAATCAACACCGTGGACGGCGTTTCCGCCAAGGACGCCCAGCGCGTGGCAACCTTTTTAAACACCGCCCCCCACCCCTTTGGCCAAGGCCGCGCGGTGGATATCCTCTACACCCCCGATGCCCCCACCGATGCCATGGCTTTGGCCACCGCCGTTCGAGATCTCTGGGGGGATCATCCTACGCCGTTTGATCTGTGTGTTCAGGATGCAGCGGCGCCCCGCCAAAAACGCCTGTTGCTGTCGGATATGGATGCCACCATTGTGGCCGAAGAATCGCTGGACGTTCTGGCCGATTATGCGGGCTGTGGCGAGGCCGTGGCCACCATCACCGCGCGGGCCATGCGGGGGGATCTGGATTTTCACGCCGCCCTGCGCGAACGGGTGGCCCTGCTGCGGGGGCAACCTGCCACGCTGATTGATCGGGCTCTGTCCCAAATGACCCTGTCCGCGGGGGCCAGCGATCTGGTGACCACCATGCGGGGTTGGGACGCCAAAACCATCCTGATTTCCGGCGGCTTTACCCCCTTTACGGCCCATGTTCAGGCCCAAACAGGCTTTGATCAGGCCATTGGCAACACCCTGGGCATGCACAACGGGCACTTCACGGGGGAGGTTCTGGGCCCCATCGTGGATAAACACGTCAAACAACAAACCCTGTTGCAACAGGCCGCCGCCCTGAACCTCTCCCCCGCCGAGACCATAGCCGTGGGGGACGGCGCCAACGATCTGCTGATGCTGCAGGCCGCCGGCCTTGGCGTTGCCTATCGCGGCAAGCCCCTGCTGAAGCAATCCCTACCCACATGGGTGGACATCAGCGATTTAACCGCGCTGTTGTATATGCAGGGCTGGGGCGACAAATAAACCCCGCATCATTTTTTTTTCCCAAAACACAAAAAAATGTGACAAATGGCACGGCACGGTACGGTACGGTACGGTACGGTACGGTACGGTACGGCATAATGGGGGCTGTTTCATAAAGTCCCAAGGACTTTTTTCACATGGCCAACAAAGCCTGGACTCAACAGGAGGTTCTGGATCGGCTCCAAGAGCTGAACCCAAAACCTGGTTTTGCTGTAAGAGAGCTTTTACCTGGGGGCGACGAAACCCTAGATTATCCGGCTTCTCTCCATATGGCAGCCAGTCAAATCGCACACTCACAAACAATTTATGGATATAAAATAGAAAGTATCGAACATGGTAATTTTCTTGATCCGGAGCGTTTCTGGAATCCGGATCAGGTCCAAGTCAAAATGACGATGTGATCTTAGAGAGGCCCCCACGGGGCCTCTTCCCCACCGCCGCCGCCGATGTGTGTGCCCTAATCCCCCCAAAAACCATTTTCCCTTTGAATACAAATGCATTATACTGGGGGTGTGTTTTGACTCTGGTTTTGGCCCCAATCAAAATACCTGACGCGTATTTTTCTGAATCCCCACCAGAGCTCCGCCATGTCCATTCCCCCCCATGTTCTGAAAACCGTTCCCTTGTTTGCGGATTTAACGCCGCAAGAGGTCACCCTGTTGGAACAACACTGTCGCTTGCGAACCTATGAAGAGGGCCAAATCCTTTTTACCCAAGGGGATGCCATCACGTCCCTTTATGTCCTCTGTCAAGGGACCCTGCAGATTTTTCGCGATACCCAAACGGGGCACGAGGTCACCACCGATATTCTGATTGCGGGGGATCTTTTGGGGGCGGATGATATGCTCAATGCCGTGGAAACCCACACATCCAGCGCCAAAGCCGTGGATAAAACCATTCTGGTTGACATTCCGGCGCTGTGGGTCAGACAAAATTTCAAAAGTTTCGACCGTTTGGGGGAACACCTGTTGGAATACGTGTCCAAACGCCTGCATCAGGCCCAAACGGAACGGGAACAAAGCATCACCATGACCGCCCCCCAATTGATTGCCTGTTATGTACAGCGGCTGTGTTTTTTGTATGGCTTTGATCCAAAGGGGTTTGATTTGCCCTATAAAAAAACCCTCATCGCCTCTCGTCTGGGCATGGCGCTGGAAACCTTTTCCAGATCGCTGGAAAAACTTTCGGATCATGGCATCATCATTTCAGGCAACCATGTTTCCATTCCGGATATTGAAAAGGCAACAACATTTGTATGTTCCGAATGTTCCATCAACGATGTTTGTGAAAATCATCCTGAAACGAAAAGTCAATTTTGACCTAGGTCAAATCTTTTCCAAACCAGCCATGCTTTAAAAGGGGCCATGGGGACCTGCCCAAGACAATCATAAAAAACCGCTTGGGTTGGGCCCGATGTGTTTGATTTTAAAAAGAAAGGACTTTTGTTATGATCTCAGTTTTTTTACGCCCTTTTCAGGCAAATACCCCGTGGTGGGATTCCTATGTAACCATGCAACAGAACTGGCATGATTTGGCGCGGCAGGCTCTTTCCATGACCCCCTCCCCTTTGGGATGGACGGATGAAGAGGGTGTGTTTCGCGCCACGCAGCGGGCGGCCGAGCGTTTGCTGGGCGATGCCTTTAACGCCACGCAATCGTCCCTGCCTTGGATCCAAAAGGGCCAACTGATGCCCACGCTGGACATCACAGAAACGGACAAGGCGTTTGCTTTGCGTGTGGAGCTGCCTGGTATTGCCGCCGAAGATGTGGAGGTATCCACCAAAAATGGATCCCTGATGGTGCGGGGGGAAAAGAAAGCCGAGCAAACGCAAGAGAATGAATCCTGTCTGCGCCGCGAATGCACCTATGGATCTTTTGAACGCGTTGTGGCCCTGCCCAAAGAGGCAGACCTGAACAAAGCCGAAGCCACGTTCAAAAACAACGTCCTGACCATCCAGATTCCCAAAACGGCCAAGGCCGCAGAAACCGCTGTGAAAATTCCTGTCCGTCAGGAAAAGGGCACAGCCGGCGTCAGCATGGGCATCAAAACTGAGGGCACGGCCAACCTGAGCCAACACACACAGGGCGCAGGTCAACAGGCCCCCGCCAAAAAGATCGCGTAATGGTTAAGGCGTAACTGTTAAGGAGAGTACGATGAATAAGCTCCACCAGGAAACGCGCGTTGTGGTCGCGGACGCTGTCCGCGCCCGCTTTTTCCGCGTATCCCCCCCCGAATTTCGTTTCGAAGAGTTCCATTCCGACATGGCCCAGCATGTTCCCCAGCCGGCGCACAGCACCCTGACCGAAGAAAGCGATCTGGTGGCGGAAAAAGGCCGCACCACCCATACATCCCGCGGGGATATGGGGCGCAGCCATGAATCGGCGTCCCCAACGCGGCATGTCATCGAATCGCGCAGCACGGACGCGGACCTAGACCGCACAGCCTTTGTCCAGCGCATCGTGAATCATTTGCAGCAACAGTTTCGCAATCATCGCTTTGATCGTCTGGTGCTGGTCATGCCCAGCCGCATGTTGGGGGAGGTCCACCAGCATCTCCCAAAACCCCTGCAGTCCATCCTGACCCACGAACTGCATCACGAATGGACACCCCTGCCCGCCAGCGACATCCAAGAACGTTTAAAGGACACCTTGGGTCACCGTAAACCCTAACAACAAGCGGGGGACAACAGCCCCCGCATCATTTTTTTTCCCAAAACACAAAAAAATGTGACAAATGGCACGGCACGGCACGGCATAATGGGATAGTTTACCATAATCCGTTCTGTAAATCACCTTGTTTCATGTCCACATCTTTGCATTCATATCCAAGGCTGTTGGAAATAACCAATCATGTCTTGGCAAACCTTAATCCTAATAAGGATGCTATTGAAATTGACGTTTTTGTTTCTGAGGAATGGAAGACGCACGGCAATGTCGATTCTAGCACTGAAAATAAGCAAGATGCAATCTATGCAGCAATCATGAATGCAGTATTAGAAACATTACAACCAAAAATATTACGTCAAATCCGTAACTTCAAAAACAATCATTGCAAAACGATCCTAACGGAAGTTTTTATTAATCATATGAATGAATCTAATTTTAGAGAAGCATTGTCTTTTTTAAGTTATCAATTTAAGACAAAAAACAATACCCTTAGATTAGACCTATAAGGAGGCCCCACACGGGGCCTCTCCCCCGCCCCCCCCCACCGACTCAGACCCAATCGGGAATCTGAGTCGGCAGGGGATAGGGGATGGGTTTTTCGAAATCTTCGGCGGGGATCCGCGCGAAGGTGTAGGGGTTCAGAAAAATTGTCCCATCTGTTTTATGCATAACAATCAGGGGCGTTCCGTAACGCTGGGAATCTTTAACAATCGTTTCCGCAATGATGGGGCCGGCTTTTTTCAAAGCGGCTTCAAAGCGCTCCTGCCAATCATCGTCTGGATCTGTTGCCATTTGGGGGAATCCCCTTGGATTTAGAAAACAATAACGATTCCCTCTCCCGCTTGCGGGGGAGGGGTAAGGAGGGGGTTTTCCCACAATTCAACCGTTTATGGGCTTATACCCCTCTCCCCGACCCTCTCCCCAAAGGGGGAGAGGGAGATTCCCACTCACCACTCTCACCACTCCCTACCTCACTCCCCCGCTTCTTCCGCAGCGCCGCTCTTCGGTGCGACGACGGTGGCCAGGGTAAAGTCACGGTCGGTGATGGTCAACGTCACGCCCTCGGGCAGGGTCAGGATGCTGGATTTGATGGCATCCCCGATTTTCGCATTCAGCAGATCAATTTCAAAATGGGATGGGATTTTGCTGGCGTAACACAGAACCTCTACGGTGTGGCGCACGACGTTCAGGACACCGCCGGCCTTCAGCCCACGGCATTTGTCGGTGTTGATCAAATGCAGGGGCACAGACACCTTGATTTTGGTTTTGTCCGTCACGCGCATGAAATCCACGTGGATGGGCTGGTCCGTGACGCGGTTAAACTGCACGGCCTTGGGCAGGGCGCGGATGGGGCCGCCCTGATCGGGGGTCAATTCATACACGGTGGCGTAAAAGGATTCGTTGTGCAATCCGGCCATCAAATCCCGAATATCCAAAGAAAAGGTGACATTGTCATCCCCACCCCCATAAACAACACCCGGAACGCGGCCGGTGGTGCGCAAACGGTACATGGCATTTTTGCCGGTTTCGGTGCGGGTGGTGACGGGAATGGTGCGGGCGGTGGAACTCATGATTTAACTCCTTCAAATAAACTCGATACGGAACGGTCTTCTGCAATACGAACCATGGCCTCCGCCAGCAGCGGGGCCATGGTCAATTGACGAATTTTTTCAGCATGACGCACATCATCTGTGGCGACAATACTATCGGTTATCACCAAATTTTCAAGAGGAGATTCCATCACCCGTGCCACGGCCCCCCCAGAAAGAACCCCATGGGTGACATAGGCGGAGACACTCCGCGCCCCCTGATTCATAATGGCCCCCGCCGCGTTGCACAGCGTGCCCGCCGAATCCACAATATCATCCACCATAATGCAGTGGCGGTCCCGAATGTCCCCGATGATGTTCATGACCTCAGAGATACCGGCTTTTTCGCGCCGTTTGTCAATAATGGCCAAATCCCCGCCCAGACGCTTGGCAATGGCCCGCGCCCGCATGACACCGCCCACATCGGGGGACACAATCACGGGGGACCGGTTTGCAAAGGTGCGCTGAATGTCCTCAACAAACACCGGTGCGCTGTACAAATTATCGGTGGGAATATCGAAAAATCCCTGAATCTGACCGGCGTGCAGATCCAGCGTCAACACACGGCTGGCCCCCGCCACGGTGATCAGGTTGGCCACCAGCTTGGCGGAAATGGGGGTACGGGGGCCGGATTTGCGGTCCTGACGGGCATAGCCAAAATACGGAATCACGGCCGTAATGCGCTGGGCCGATCCGCGGCGCAGGGCATCGATCATCACCAGCAATTCCATCAAATGATCATTGGCCGGATAGGACGTGGGCTGGATCACAAAAACATCTTGACCGCGCACATTTTCATGAACCTCAACAAAAATTTCCATATCGGAAAAACGCTTCACCGACGCCTGTGTCAAAGGCACGCCCAGAATCGCGGAGATATTTTCCGCCAGCGGTCGATTCGCGTTGCAGGTTAAAATTTTCATGAAGGAAACGTTAAGGCTTGCCAAAGGGCATCGTTTATACCAAATTATGCAGCAATGTAAATCCCTGATTTTAAACCATGCGCTGTGTTTTTGTTGGTCTTGGCAATCCCACCGCCGCCTATGTCCTGCACCGTCACAATGCGGGGATGATGGTGGTTGATGCCCTGCATGCCCGTTTACGGGCCCCCGCGTGGCAGACCAAGCACCACAGCCTGATCAGCCGCACCGCGGACGGCCTGATGCTGGTCAAGCCCCAAACCTATATGAACCGGTCCGGTCTGGCCGCGTATGATGTGTTAACGTTTTACAAAAAAACCCCCGATCAACTGGTTGTCTTTCACGACGATTTGGACCTGCCGCTGGGGAAAATCAAAATCAAAGTCGGGGGCGGCCATGGGGGGCACAATGGCCTCAGGGATCTGGACCGCCTGCTGGGCCCCGATTATCTGCGGGTGCGTTTGGGCATCGGGCGCCCCGTGCATAAAACCCAGGTTCACGATTATGTCCTCAGTCCTTTTACGCCGGATCAAATTCCCGCCGTTGAAACCATGATCCAAACGCTGGAAACCCATGTGGGGGACCTGCAACAGCTGGCCCTCAGCCAGATTCAGGCGCGGCTGGGGGAAAAAAACTCACAGGTTATCCACACCCCCTAAAAAACGCCAAAATCCCCAGAAACACCGCATAATCGCCAATGGACATATTTATTTTTTTATAAAAAACAATGATTTAAAACTGGAAGAAAAAAATCCCACAAAACCAAAGGGCCTCTTTAAAGTCCTTTTTTCTCAAGACGCTTTGAATTATCCACAGACTTATCCACAGGCCTAAACAGGCACGACGGCGTTCAAAACAGAAGCGGGATGCCCCCAATAATAGCCCTGCTGCAAAAACAAACCTTTGGCACAAAAGGCATCACACTGTGGTTTTGTTTCCACACCCTCGATAATCGGCATCGCGCCGTAATCATGGGCCAAATCCAGCAAATCTGAAAATTTACCCCTGTGATGGGGGCTTTTGTGCAGATCCATGGTCAAGTGACGGCTGATTTTTAAAAAATCCACAGAAAAATCAAAGCCTTTAAGACGGTCCTGCAAACAGGAAAACGGCACCTGATCCACATCATCCAAAGCCAAGCGCACCCCCATGGACCCGATGTGCCGCAAACGATCACAGGCCTCTGGCGACAGTGAAAAATTCCGCGTTTCTGTCACTTCGAGAATCAGGCGGGACAAACCATCGGGGTATGCTTTCGCCCCCTCATAAAACCCCAAAACCCAAAGAGGATTGTCTAAAGAGAGACACGAAACATTAAAACTAAGGTTCAAACAAGGATGTTCAGCCAGCGCCTTAAACACCATGGATAAACTCTCCGCATCCAAAGCGGCAATGGACCCATCGGCTTCTGCTTTGTGCACAAAGGAGCTGGGAGAAAAAACCTCCCCATCATCCCCCACAAAACGCAGCAAAGATTCATAAAACAAAACATGTGATGCGGAAGCATCCACAACTGGCTGATAATAAATATTTTTTTTGAACGCTAAACCCATTTCTTCACAAATACCCTGATCCCATAATTCCCCGTTTTCCTGCAAATCCCAAGTCATTAAGCCCCCTTAAAAAAAATCCAGACCAGACAAAAGCAACATATAGTACAATAAAAAACAAAAAAATGCTAAAATTTTTTTGTTTTGGGAAAATCAAACCAAAAGCGTATCTTAAATGCAACAGCATGACGCACTTTCACAAAAAATCGTAAAAAAGAGTGGCGTTAACCTTTTATCAACCTTGATATAGTTAACATCACATCAACAAAAACGATAACCCAAGAGGACATTATGCGTATTCTGCTAATCGAAGATGATGCCGACACCGCCCGCGCCATTAAAGAAATTCTGCGTCAAAACAACTATGTGGTTGACACCACGGGCTCTGGTGAAGAGGCCCTGGAAATCATTAAAATCTATCTGGACATGTATGATCTGGTGATTTTGGATTTGATGCTGCCCGACATTCGGGGGTCAGAGGTCATTCGTCGCCTGCGCGCCTCCAAAATCAACGTTCCGGTTTTGGTGCTTTCCGGACTTAATGAAACAAGTGAGAAAGTCAATCTTTTGGGTTTTGGTGCCGATGATTACCTCACAAAACCTTACGAAAAAAATGAACTTTTGGCCCGTGTCGGCGCCATCATTCGTCGCGCCCACGGACATGCTCAGGAACTGATTCGTGTGGGCAAACGTCTTGTCATTGATCTTAAAAACAAAGTGGCTATGGTGGATGAACAGCCCCTGCCTATCTCCAACAAAGAGTATGCCATCCTAGAGCTTCTGGCCGTTCGTCAGGGCACAACGATCACCAAAGAAATGTTTCTGAACCACCTTTACGGCGGCCTTGACGAACCTGAACTGAAAATCGTGGACGTTTTTGTGTGCAAACTGCGCAAAAAACTTACCCAGGCCACCAACGGTGAAAAATACATTGAAACCGTCTGGGGACGTGGTTACGTCCTGCGGAATCCTGAAGCTACACAAAAAGAAGTAAAGGGAACAAAACAAGTTTTCAATGCACAACTGGAAACTGTTTAACGTTTTTCTTAACCGTTTCTGGGCCAGCGCTTCCCCATCCCGTTCATCCTCAGGGGGCACAACAATAACAAAAAAAACCTCCCCATCATCCATGGGGCTGTACGGGACATGCTGGCCCAGTTTTTTAATTTTTTCTTTTCCAAAGGCCCCTTAACCTTTTTTTCAACTTTGGCCTTTACCATGAGAGTTATATTTCACGCCCTATATTTTTTTAGGAGGCTCCATGACGATAGGCCAAAACGCCTACGAGGCACCCGAACTTGTTCACGACAAATTTTCTCACAAAGACGCCTTTTTATACAAAGAGCTTTGCTACAAAACCAAAGCCTTTGCCGAACAACTCGCCGGATCCATGAATTTAATGGATGAAAAACGTGCGGATTATATTTTATCCATTTTAGAAACCATGATTTTTTACCCCAATGATGATGCTTTGGTTGATCGCGCCCTTTGCGATTTGTACCATTCAGGGGTGATGGAAGGCCGCGAACCCATCGAACAGATGCTCAACACGGCCAAACACGAGGCCCGCGCCCGTCTGGCCGCTGGTTTTTAACGGGATTTGCCAAAGGTATAGTGTTTCCAATTTATTTTCGTACTGAGCCGAGAACAAGCCTAGCGGAGCGATGCCTAGTGAATCTAGGTGAGCGACGCTAGGAGCCGTTCGCAGGCCAGTGCGGGAATAAAGTGGAAATACTATATTACTGATAGGAAATGCCGCCCAAATAATCCCCGCTCATGATCCGGCCCAACACCTTCATGACGGGGATGTTTTGACGCGCAGACTCCGGCGGTGTTCCCGATGTCCGATTGCCCGACACCAGACGACCCACCATGACATTGTTTAACCCAATGGGCTGATTCACGGGCCCTGTAAACATTATGGTTTCTGGGGCCCGAATGACTTGATAACAGGACCACCCCCCCCGTCCCCAGCGCGAACAAAACAAATGATCTTCGCTGACTGTCCACACACCCGATTCCGGCTTTTTCCCAACACGTTCATAAAACGTGATACCTCTGGGATCAAAATACTGGGTGCTGACCTCTTGATCGGTGCGCCATATCATGGAATATCCCGACAGGGCGCTGATAATCTCATCGCGGTTTAATCGGGTATCGGCCAGCGCCGCCGTCGATGCCCATACATATAATCCACAAAAAATAATAATCCGTTTCATAAAACCTTCACGTTTATACCGTAGGCGTGATAACACTACAGTTATCACAAAAACCCTCAAAAAGAAATAACGCCTATGCGCACAGGGATTTACGCGGGATCTTTTGATCCCGTCACCATGGGACACGTTGATATTATGCGCCGCGCCAGCACTTTGGTGGATCGTTTAATTATCGGCGTGGCGGAACACAACAGCAAAGAGCGGTTTCTTTTTACATCCCAGCAACGATGCGATTTTATCAAAGATCACATTCATTTCCCCGCCGATGTTCAGGTGATTTCTGGACTGTTGGTTGATTTTGCCAAAGAACACAAAGCCAACGTCCTGTTTCGCGGACTGCGTGTGGTGGCCGATTTTGATTATGAACTGCAAATGGCCATGATGAATACGCGGCTGGCACCGGATATTGAGACGGTTTTTCTCATGGCCTCAGAAAAACATCAATTCATCGCCTCGCGTCTGGTGAAGGAAGTGGCCCGTCTGGGCGGAAACATTGACAGCTTTGTGCCCCCTGGGGTTGCCGAGGCCCTGAGAAAAGCCTACGCCAATCGCCCTACGTAAGCATCTTGCCCCCCTTAAAAAACTCTGCTACATAATCTTTCCTTTTGTTCCTACAGCTATGGCGGAGAATGACGTTATGGATATCCGAGTTTCCGGTCACCAAATCGATATTGGCGAGGCCCTGAAAACCCACGTGGAAACCACCATCGCCAAAATTAACCAAACCTATCTGGACCGTGCCATCAGCTGTCACGTCGTGTTTTCCCGCCGCAATCATTTGTTTACAACGGATGCCACCCTGCTTTCGGGCACAGGCAGCGGCATTGTGATTAAGGGCACAGGGGAAGACGTCGATGTTTATCGCGCCTTTGATCAGGCCGCAGAACGCCTGAAAAAACAATTGCGCCGCTACAAACGTCGCTTAACCGATTATCACAAATCCCAAGGGGATGCCGCCCCTGCCCTGCTGGGCAAAGCCTATGTCATGCGGGCCGAGGAAGAGGTGGATGAGCTGGTGGATGCCGACGAAGGCCACCCCGTCATCATCGCCGAAACCCCCCACCACATTGAAACCATGGATGTGAAAGACGCCGTTATGCGTCTGGATCTGGCAGAGGAAACGGTGTTTTTCTTTAAAAACATCAAAAACAACCGCATCAATGCTGTGTTTTCCCGAAAAGACGGCCACATTGGCTGGCTGGACGTCGCCTAAAGGTTGCGCGTCATGAACCATACCCCCCTCCCCGCTTCCCCCGCCACCCCATCTTCGGTGCATGTGTGTTTGGATGAGGGGAAAAATCTCTCCGAATCCTTGGCCCATCACCTGCAGGGCGAAAGCCAGTCCCTCGCCGTGGCCTTTCAAGAGTGGATTGATTTTGCCCTGGAAACGGATCATGCCTCTGTCATGCAGCTGCCTTTGTTGTGCCTGACCTATGATCATGTTTGCGTCATGCGGCGTGCGGGACGTGTGTTTGTGATTTATGCCCACCCCTATCATAACCGCGCCCACGTGGCGGGCGTCATTTGCCATCTGAATCACCGGATTCATCATGGTCCCCATGCTCTGGTTTTAAAAAACAGCACCTGCGAAAACCGCATCCGAAGCGTGTTTGACCCCGCCTTCTCTTTGGCTGAGGCGGCCTGATGCCCACAAAAACCGCCATGGTTTTGCTGATTGGCGACGAATTGCTGTCCGGCCGCACAACCGACAAAAACCTTCCCGTCATTGCGCAAAAGCTGGGCGAAAAGGGGATTGCCGTGATCGAGGCCCGCGTTTTGCCCGATAACGCCGATGTGATTGTGGACACGCTGCGGGCATGGTCCCCCCGCGTTGATTACGTTTTAACCACTGGCGGCATCGGCCCCACCCATGATGACATCACGGCATCGTGCGTGGCGCAGGCTGTGGATCGTCCCTTTGTGCGCCATGCGGGTGCCGAGGCCGCCCTGCGTGCCTATTACAAACCCGAAGATTTAAACGAAGCCCGCCTGTCCATGGCCGATATGCCGCAGGGGGCGGATTTGATTCCCAACCCCGTCACGGGGGCCCCAGGGTTTTTTATCAACAACATTTTTGTCATGGCGGGCGTGCCCAGCATCATGGGCGCCATGCTGGATTTTGTGGTGGATCATCTGACCCCTGGGGCGGTGATCCACAGCCAAACTCTGGCCACCACCCTGATGGAGGGGGAAATGGCCCATGCGCTCTCCGCCGTTCAGGACCAGTATCCCGACGTCAAAATCGGCAGCTATCCCCATTTTCAGGGCAACAAACGCGGCGTCAGTCTGGTGTTAAGGGCCACCGATCCCCATCGCCTGAATCAGGCCGCCGCCGCGCTTGAATCCACCTTAAACGCCCTAACGGCCGCCCAATGAAAACCACGATCTTGGTGCGGGGGTTCGATCTATCCTGCCTAATCGGGATCTTGGACCACGAACACACAACCCCCCAGCGCATCCGTGTTTCTGTGGAACTGACCCTGAAAACCAACAATCCCGTTTCTGTTTTGGGGGATTCGTTATGTTATATGGATATTCAAAATGTGATCCGCGGCCTGACCCAAACCCACGTGGCTTTGGTGGAACATCTGGCCAATGCTGTGGTGGATCACTATAGGGGCGATCCCCGCGTTGCGTCCGTGGTGATTGAGGTTTTAAAACTGGATGTGGCCCCCCATGCTCAGGGGGTTGGTGTGCGGGTGTCCTCTGAGGATTTATGAACCGTCGCCCCCTGATTATGGGTATTGTCAACATCACGCCGGATTCTTTTTCGGGGGATGGTCGCGTGGATCCACGCGCCGCCTTGGCCCACGCGGAATCGTTGCTTCGGGACGGCGCCGATTGTTTGGATATCGGGGCCTACAGCTCGCGCCCAGGCGCCCCTTTCGTGGATCAAAACACGGAATTATCCCGTCTTTTGCCCGCACTTTCATTGATGCGCCGCACGTTATCATGCCCCCTGTTTGTGGATACCGCCCGCCCTGCCGTGGCCAGAGCCGCCCTTGATCTGGGCATTCAGGGCATCAACACCATCGAGGGGCTTTCTATCCCTGCCGCGTTGTGGGATGTCCTTGCCGATTATCCCACAGCCAGCGTGATTATCATGCACAATCCCCTGCCCTTATTATCCGCTGACCAAAAAACCGAGGGCCCCTGCCCCCCATCCCATCCCCCCTATGATTATCCCAAAGGGGTTATGACGCATGTTCGGGATGATCTGAAAACCGTCATTGAAAACAGCCCCCTGCCCCCTGCACGCATTCTGCTGGATCCTGGGGTGGGCTTTGGCAAGTCGGCGGCGGATAATTTTGCCCTGATTCAAGGCATCGGGGCTCTCAGCACCCTTGGGCATCCCGTCGTTCTGGGGGTTTCGCGCAAATCGTTTTTGGGATCTGTGGTCAAAAAAGAAGCCCCAGAGCGGATTTACGCCGGTCTGGCGGCCATGCTGTTTGCGGCCCCCCACGTGGCCATGATCCGCACCCACGATGTGGGGGCTCTGGCCGATGGGCTAAAGGTCAGGGAAGCCTTGGCACAATCAAAGATCGAACCATCCGGCTTCCCCAACATCACACCCTAAAATTTCAGATCAATGCTGGTGAGTTTTTCATCCAACGCACTCAGCACATCTTGGGTAATGTCCATGTTGCTGTCTGTCATCACCAGAACGCTGCTTCTGGGCAAAACCAACGTGTAGTTTTTTTCCTTAGCAATGCCAGAAATCACAGCCATGGTCTGGGTTTGCAGCGTTTCCATGGCGGTTGAAAACGCCTTGTCCAGACTGTTCTTTTTGCCGCGCATGTTGGCTTGAAGTTTGCCCAGATCACCCTCAAACGCTTTGCGCTTTTCAGCATAGGCATCGGGGGACAAAACCGAACGATCCCGCGCCAAAGCATCTTTCGCATCGGAAAGTTTCTTTTGCTGGGATTCCAGATCCTTTTTGTACTCATCCTGCTTTTTGTTCATTTGCTGCTTAATGGATGCGCCCGCTTTCGAGGACTGCAAAATTACCTTTAAATCCACAACGGCAACGGATTTCAGCTCTTGGGCCGACGCCACCGACGTCAGGGATACCAAAAGCAATAACGAGAAAAACAATACGCGCATCATTCATCCTTTATGGTCAAATCTTGTTTAAAAAAGACTGAGGACACCTTGGCCCCACAATCCCTACCTAGGGTCTTACGGAAAAGCCTGCGATTTGGCAAGAAAAATCCGCAAATATTGATCATCACCCATCATACCGCACCCCCACCAACGTCAGCCCTTGGGGGGGGCGCGTGGCCCCCGCCAGACGCCGATCCCCCGTCATCAGGGCCTGATGCAGATCCTGCAGCGTTCTGTGCCCCCGCCCGATATCCAGCAGCGTGCCCACCATAATCCGCACCTGATTGTGCAGAAAGGATTTTGCGGCAAAATGGATATGCAGCTCATCCTCCAGCGTCTCAATACGGACCTCATCCAATGTTTTCACGGGGCTGGGGGCCTGACACGCGGCGCAGCGAAAGGCCGAAAAATCATGCCGCCCCACCAACGCCTGCGCGGCGGCCTGCATCATGGCCATATCCAGCGGGCCGGCATAATGATCCACCCGATGGGCCCGCAGGGGGCTGGGGGCCGTGCGACGCAAAATCCGGTAACGATACCGACGCTGGACGGCGGAAAAACGGGCGTGAAAGGTCTCTGGCACACCATCCGCCGACAACACCGCCACGGGCCATGGGCGCAGATGGGCATTGACCCCATGAACAAACGCCCGCAGGGGCAATCCATCATGATCCACATGAATGACCTGACCACTGGCATGAACCCCCGCATCGGTGCGGCCGGCGGCATGAATGATTTTATCCTGTCCTGTGAGTTTTTTCAGCGCATCCTGCAGAATCCCCTGAACCGTCACGGCGTTGGGTTGATCCTGCCAACCGGCAAAGGGCGTGCCGTCGTATTCCAAAACCAGTTTAATGCGCAAGCACTTGCCCCTTGGTCAGCGGAAAGCCCTTTAAAAAATCCGGCGCTTTCATCACGGTTTTGCCGCTGCGCTGCACCAGCGTGGGACGCAGCGCTTGCTCGCCGCAGGCCACCAAAAACTGATTGTCCAAAATCATCCCGCAGCGGCCAAAGGTGTTCACCACCTCCGCATCCAAAACTTTGATCCGCTCGCCCTTATAGTCCGTCCACGCCCCAGGGGCGGGGGCAAAGGCGCGAATCACCCGCAGCAACTCAGTGGCCGGACGGGCCCAATCCAAACGCATGGTGTCCTTATCCACCTTGGCGGCATAAGTCACGCCCGCAGCTTCTTGGGGCACAGAGGGCAACGTTTCCAAATGATCCAGCGCATACACAATGGCCTTGGACCCCGCTTTGGACAGTTGATCCAGCAGCTGGCCCCCCGTGGTTTTATCGGTGATGGGCACGGTGACGGTATGAATGACGGGCCCTGTGTCCAAACCGGCCTCCATCATCATAATGGACACCCCTGTTTCTTTATCGCCCGCCATGATGGCCCGCTCAACAGGGGCGGCCCCACGCCAACGGGGCAACAGGGACGCATGGATGTTTAAACACGGGGCCACATCCAAAACCTTTTGGGGCAAAATCAACCCGTATGCCGCCACCACAATGGCCTCAGGTTTATAGGCTTTCAGGGCCTTAACCGTGTCCACATCCCGAAAAGACACCGGCGTTTCCACAGGAATGTGATGATACTGCCCCCAAAGAGACACGGGCGAGGGCTGCACGGCCTTTCCCCGACCGGCGGGACGGGGGGGCTGCGTGTACACGGCCACAACGGTGTGGTGTTTGTGCAACGCTTCCAGCGCGGGCAACGCAAAGGACGGGGTTCCCATAAACACAACGCGCATACCGTGAACCTTTTTTCTTTCGGGATTGATCTGTGGCAAAGAGTCTTTTATACACGAAAGACATGGGGCCAAAAATAGAAAAAATATGACACGCACCACCTGGGCAATCGTCCTTCTTACGGCCCTTGTGGGATTATCATCATTCGCCCTGATGGCGCGGTGGGTCTATGAACACCGCGTTGGCACATTCAAAGAATCCGTTATCATCATCCCCAAGGGTGCGTCTTTTCAAAACGTTGTGGATCTTTTGTCACACCACAACGCCTTGGCTTACCCCTTCTTTTTTTATGTTTCCGAGGGGCTTTTGGAACACCACCGGTTTTACCCCTCAGGGGAATTCCTGATTCCGGCGGGGTTAACGTACCAAGAACTCAGCGTTTTTTTGCGCCGCGCCAAACCCCTGCAACATCCCATTCGGGTGGTTGAGGGCAATACCGTTGCCGCTGTTTTGCAACATTTAAATGATCATCCTGTATTAACAGGCCACATTGACAGCATGCCCGCCGAGGGCACCCTGTTTGCTGAAACCTATTACGTTTCCCGCGGGGAAAACCGGCAGCAGATGTTAAACCGGATGCAGGCCATGATGACAAAACAACTCTCCGCCCTTTGGGACAAACGCAATCCCGACGTGCCCATGAAAACCCCTGAGGAAGCCCTGATTCTGGCCTCTATCGTTGAAAAAGAATCGGGGGGGAAAGACGATCAAACCTACGTCGCCAGTGTGTTTTTGAATCGGTTAAAAGCGGGTATGCCCCTGCAGGCCGATCCCACCATCATTTATGCCCTCAGCGGGGGCAGCGGCCGCTTAAGCCGCCCCCTGAACCGACAAGACTGGACATTGCAAAGCCCCTATAACACGTATATTCAAACGGGCCTGCCCCCCTCCCCCATTGCCATCCCCAGCGTGGAGGCGTTGCGGGCGGTGCTCAATCCCATCACCACCCCCTATTATTATTTTGTGGCCGATGGAAAGGGGGGGCACATCTTTTCCACCTCTCTGAGCGATCACAACCGCCACGTTCGGGCGTTTTACCGCACGAAAAAAGAATCCTCTGCCCCATGATCCATCCTGCGATAGCTTGATCTTAACCTTCTTTGGGGTATAGATTAAAAAAAAAGGATTATCTCATGAGCGCCCCCTACAAACGGATTCTTCTGAAACTCTCCGGCGAAGCCCTGATGGGCCCCGGGCAGTACGGGATTGACACCGACACGCTGGCCCGCATTGCCCGTGACGTGGCCGAGGTCCGCCAGACCGGCACCGAGGTGTGCATGGTCGTGGGGGCCGGCAACATTTTTCGGGGCATGTCCGGCGCCGCCGCGGGGATGGACCGCGCCACCGCGGATTATATGGGTATGCTTGGCACCGTTATGAATGCGCTGGGATTGCAAAGTGTTTTAGAGGCGCACGGGATGCAAACCCGCGTCCAATCCGCCATTCCCATGGCCTCGGTCTGCGAGCCCTATATCCGCCGCCGCGCCATCCGCCACATGGAAAAAGGACGGATTGTCATTTTTGCCGCCGGCACCGGCAACCCCTTTTTTACCACCGACACGGCAGCGGCCCTTCGCGCCGTGGAAATGTCCTGTGATGCAGTGGTTAAGGCCACCAAAGTCGATGGCATTTATTCCGCCGACCCCAAAAAGGACAAAAATGCCCAGCACCACCGCCATTTGACCTATTTGGATGTTCTGGCCCGTGACCTGCGGGTGATGGATGCCTCCGCCATTTCTCTTGCGCGGGAAAACAATATCCCTATTATTGTGCTTTCCATTGAAAAAGGGGGAAACTTGGCCGGCGTTCTGCGCGGCGAGGGCCTCTTTACCATTGTCCAAGAAGGAAAGGAAAACGTAACATCATGAGCGGCGATATCGAAAAACGCATGCAGGGGTCGGCGGAATCCCTGAAAAAAGAATTTTCCGGTCTGCGGACGGGGCGAGCGTCGGCCTCTCTGCTTGAGCCCGTAACGGTAGAAATCTACGGCAGCCGCATGACCCTGTCTCAGGTGGCCAGCGTGTCCGTCCCAGAATCCCGTTTGCTGGTGGTTCAGGTGTGGGATCATGGCAGCGCCCCCGCTGTGGAAAAAGCCATTCGTGATGCCGGACTCGGACTGAATCCCGGGCGCGAAGGCGCAACCATTCGGGTGCCCGTGCCAGAACTGAATGAAGAGCGCCGCAAAGAACTGATCAAAGTGGCCGGAAAATACGCCGAAAGCGCCCGTATTGCCATTCGCAACATCCGCCGCGACGCCATGGACGATGTGAAAAAACGCGAAAAAGACGGCCATATCTCTGAGGACGATGTCACCAAACAAAACAAAGACATCCAAACCACCACCGACAAATACATCAAACAGGTGGATGATATGCTAACCCAGAAAGAACACGACATCAAAACCGTTTAAATCGTTGTTCTTGATCGAACTTTCCGCTTAAACAGCAACGGCCTTTGCAACCTCGCTATACCCCACCACCGTGCGGTTACGGCCTGCATGTTTGGCTTGGTACAGGGCCACATCGGCGGCCTTGATCATTTGGTCACGGGTAAAGGTTTCTTTATCCGTCCCAGAAACCGTCACGCCAATGCTGATGCTGATGGTCATGGTGCCCCCCTGAATCAGGGAAAAAACTTTGTTTTCCACCGCGCGGCGCAACCGCTCGGCGATTCTAAGGCCCGTGCCCAAAGTGGCATTGTCAACAACCACAACGAATTCTTCCCCCCCCAAACGCGCCACCAGATCACTGTCGCGGGTGCTCATCTGCAGCAATCGGGCCATTTCCACCAAAACCTTGTCCCCCTGATCATGCCCAAAGGTATCGTTGATGGATTTAAAATGATCAATATCAATGATCATCAAACATGAAGACCGCCTCTGTCCTGATTCCATCTGCAGCAAAGCATCAAGGTGGGCGTTAAAATAACGGCGGTTATAAAGTTTGGTCAACTCGTCCGTCAAAGACAAATCCATGGATTTTTCATGCGAAAGCCGTAGCAGTTTCTGATAAAGAAGGCGCTTGGCTTGTGTGCGAATACGCAGGCGGATCTCGTTGGGCTCGATGGGCTCTAAAATATAATCATTCACGCCAATATCCAGCGCCTTGGCCAGTAAATTTTCCCTAAGATCCTGAGAAATCATAATAATGGGCAAATGACGCGTGACTGGACTGCTGCGGATCTGCGAACATAAACGCAAGGTCTCTTCCCCATGAAATATCAGCGGCACCAAAGCCATATCATATTTGCGGGTATCCAAGGCCTTCGAAAAAGCGTCCATACTGGTGAAAAAAGACAGGTTATGTTTATCCACACTCAGAAAACTCTCTATCTTTTCACGCAACACATCATCCTCCATCAGGCATGCCATGCGCACCCCGTGAATCTGATCATCGGTGGGAAAGGCCACCAGCTGCTCCTCAGGGATCCCTAACCCTGAAGAAGCCATGCGCTGAATTTTCAGGCTATCCATCAAAACCTTTAGGCGAATCAACGACCGCACACGGGAAAGCAGCTGCAGATCGTGTACGGGTTTGGTTAAAAACTCGTCTGCGCCTGCTTGCAACCCCCGAATTCTATCCTTAAGCTCACCAAGGGCCGTCACCATAATCACGGGAATATGGGCGGTTTTTGGGTTTTTTTTCAAAATTTCACAAACCTGATACCCATCCATGTCCGGCATCATCACATCCAGCAGAATGATGTCCGGCGGCTGCTGATTCACCAAATCCAAGGCTTTCTGACCGGATGTTGCGGTGGTGACATCAAAATATTCCGAAGCCAGCTTGGACTCCAAAACCCCCAGATTGGCCACCCGATCATCCACAATAAGAATACGACCCGTCATGGCTTGATCCCGTGATGGTTGAAAATATCTTCCCCTGCAAAAGAATTAACAATACTCAGCATCGCATTCATATCCACGGGCTTTGTCATATATCCGTGAAAACCCTTGCTTTGGGCAAGATGCTGTTCCTCAGCATGGACGCACGCCGTCACCGCAATCACGGGAATGGTGGCAGAAAAGGGGTCTTGTTTCAAAAGCTCCATAACATCAAAGCCCGAGATATCCGGCAACTGAATGTCCAGCAAAATCAAAAACGGCCGCCATTCATGTACGCAGGATACCACATTTAAACCCCTGTGAAGATTTTTTGTGGTATAGCCATGAACCGTCAGGAAATCTGCCAAAAGCTTATAATTTAAGCGATTGTCCTCAACGATAAGAATCATCTTATTCATAAAACGTTCATTTCAAAGCAATTTTGTTTGCATCCAAAGCCTTTCCCTAAACTCTACACCAAAGACCGTTACTTTTTCATTGCCAACAAAACGGCGGAACAACCTTTTGTTCAGGAGTGTGCATTTTTTTAGGATTTTTTTTAGGATCTTGCGCCTGCGCGGATCCTCGCCTATGAATCAAAGGGATTGTTTAAGCACGAGATCCCCCCCATGGCCCCAGCCAACCCAGCGCACCAAGACGAATCCATCGCCATGGGCGATTGGCGCCGTTTGTTTTTGGCCTTCAGCCCCACGGGCGAGCCCTATACCACCAAAGGCGACATTCTCAGCATCCTGTCCAAAAACGGCATTCATAAAAAAGATACCCGTATTCAGGATTTGATTGAGGCCCTAGAGGCCTACACCCCAAAAGAGCCCATAGATTTTGAAACCTTCCGATCCTTGGCCGGACGTCATGTTTATTTGCTGCAACGCGCGGCGCAGGGCGGATTTATTATCCCTGATTTTTCAGGATTTACGGATCACATTGCCCAGATTTATCAGGATCTTGTGTCCATCAACACTGGCGATGTGGCCCGCTATATCCCCCAACTGGCCAGAGTGGACCCGAAATATCTGGGCATCAGCGTTTGCACAGTGGATGGACAGACGTTTGATATTGGGGATACGGACGTGGGCTTTTGTGTGCAATCCACCTGCAAACCCGTGACCTATTGTATCGCGCTGGAGGACGTTGGCGAAGACAAAGTCCACGCCCACGTGGGCCGCGAACCCAGCGGGCAAAATTTTAACGCCATTACGCTCAACAGCAAAAACCTGCCCCATAATCCCATGATCAACGCCGGATCCATGGTGTGCGCGTCCCTGATTCGCCCACAACAACCGCTGGCGGATCGTTTTGATGCCATTTTATCCGTCTGGCAAAGGTTATGCGGCGGCGTTCGCCCAGGATTCAACAGCGCGGTGTATCATTCTGAAAAGGAAACAGCCGACCGCAATTTTGCGCTGGCGTATTTTTTAAAGGAAGTGGGGGCTTTTCCCAGCGGCACAGATATTCACCAAACCTTGGATCTGTATTTTCAGTGCTGCTCCATTGAGGTCACCACCAAAGCCATGGCCACCCTGGCGGCAACCTTCGCCGGCGCGGGGGTGTGCCCCATGACGGGGGAGCGCGTGTTGTCCCCAGAATCCGTAAAGCATGGGTTGTCCCTGATGCTATCCTGCGGGATGTATAATTTTTCGGGGGAATTTGCCTTTACTGTGGGATTGCCGGCAAAATCGGGGATTTCCGGTGTGATTATGCTGGTGGTGC
This sequence comes from Alphaproteobacteria bacterium, assembly GCA_947458145.1. Lineage (GTDB taxonomy): Bacteria > Pseudomonadota > Alphaproteobacteria > JAJTHO01 > CANGYM01 > CANGYM01. The sequence goes on from CANGYM010000004.1 coordinate 27,694, forward strand.
CGGGCGTCATGGGCATCACCATTTGGTCCCCCCGTCTGGACCCTTTGGGCAACAGCGTGCGGGGTGTGGCGTTTTGCGAAAAGCTGGTATCGCTTTACAATTTCCATAATTTTGACGGGGTGGGTCCTGCGTCCGAAAAAACGGATCCCCGTTTGCAGGCCCATCAGGAAAAACGATACTTGGCCCTTTCCCTGATTCTGGCCAGCAGCCAAGGGGATCTGGACGAGGTCAAACGCCTGATGGCCCGCGGGGCATCCCCCGATATTCCCGATTATGATGGACGCACGGCCCTGCATTTGGCCGCGGCGGAGGGACGGCAAGAGGTCGCCCGTTATCTATGCCGTCTGGGGGCCAATCTGGATGTGCGGGATCGGTTTGGGCGCACCCCGCGCGAGGAAGCCGCCGCTTCGGGAATCACCCTGTGAAGCCCCGCCACGTGGCCATCATCATGGACGGCAATGGCCGGTGGGCTCAGGCCCGTGACCTGCCCCGCAGCCATGGCCATCGGGCGGGCCAAGAATCCGTCCGAAAAGCCGTCACCTACGCCGCCGAAGTGGGCATCCCCTACCTTACGCTGTATTCCTTTTCCGAAGAAAACTGGCACCGACCGCCCGAGGAAATCGAGGCCCTGATGACCCTGCTGGTGCAGGCCCTGAGCGCCGAAACGGATTGGATGGTCCGCAACGGGATTCGCCTGAACGTCATCGGCGCCACGCACAAATTTTCCCAAACCGTGCAGCAATCCTTGAATCATGCCATGGCGACAACGGCAATCGGAACACGCCTGACCCTGACCCTTGCCCTCAGTTACGGGGCGCGGCAAGAGATTTTGCACGCCGTGGAAACCATCGTTAACGAAACCAAAAATGCTGCACTGACGCAGGATTTTTTTGCGCAGCATTTATACACCAAAACCCTGCCCGATCCCGACATCATCCTGCGCACGGGCGGGGAATACCGGCTGAGTAATTTTTTGCTGTGGCAATCGGCCTATAGCGAATTGATCTTTATGGATGTGCTGTGGCCCGATTTTTCTGGGGATCATTTTGCGGAGGCCCTGTCCCTCTTCGCCCGTCGCCAGCGACGCTATGGCCGCATTGATGCGTCAGCGGAGGCCACCCCATGAAGGATCGTCTGCTGGTGGCGCTGGTGTTGGTGGGGATTGTGGCGGGGGCGTTTGCTTTGCACGTGTTTTTTCTGTTGCCGCTCTTGGTGTGCGCTTTGGGGTTTTGGGAATGGTGGCCATTGTCCAAAAACCCGTCTTGTACGCCGTGGCTGCGTATTGCCGTTCCGGTGGTGTTTTTTGTGATTCCCGCTGTGAGTTTTTTGGGGCTGGGCAATGATCGGGGATTGGTGTTGGTGATTGTGGTGGCGCTGACCGATACCTTGGCCTATGTCATCGGGCGTCGATTTGGCCGCCGCAAACTGGCGCCCAGCATCAGCCCCAGCAAAACGTGGGAGGGGTTTTTGGGGGCGATTGTCTTGGCCCCCACCGCCGTAGCGTTGGGATTGTCTTTTTTTCAGGGGCCGCCGCTCTTTGCCTTTTCCAGTCTGGTGATTCTGTCCCTTATGTCGCAACTGGGGGATTTGATGGAATCAAAACTGAAACGTCATCTGAACATTAAGGACACAGGGACCCTGCTGCGGGGGCACGGCGGCATCATGGACCGTGTGGATGGATTCATTCTGGCCGCGCCGGTGGCGTGGCTGTTGTCGGGTGTTTTATCATGACGATGAAAAAACGTGTCACGATACTCGGATCAACAGGATCGGTGGGACAAACCGCGCTGCGGCTGATGGCGGATCACCCTGATGATTTCGACATCTTCGCTTTGGTGGCGGACAGCAACGTTGACCTTTTGGCCCAAGACGCCCGCCGCTTTGGGGCGACATTTGCGGCCTTAGCAGATCCCCAGCGGCATCATGATTTGAAAAACGCCTTGGCCGGATCCCCCGTTCAGGGGGTTTGTGGGGATGACGCCATTGCCCAAATCTGCGCGGAACCCGTGGATATTGTCATTGCGGCCATTTCGGGATCGGCGGGTCTGGTGCCCACGTACACGGCCTGTCAGAATGCCCGCGTGGTGGGCATTGCCAACAAAGAATCCCTGGTTTGCGCCGGATCATGGATTATGGAAACCGCGGCGCGTCGGGGCACGCGCATTGCGCCGCTGGATTCGGAACATCACGCCCTGTCCTGTTTGCTGCGGGGGGTGCCCGCAGATCAGGTGAAAACCCTTGTGCTGACGGCATCGGGCGGACCCTTTCGCACCCGCCAAGACCTGCGCCATATCACCCCTGCAGAGGCCCTGCGCCACCCCACGTGGTCCATGGGGAAAAAAATTTCTGTGGATTCCGCAACCTTGATGAACAAGGGGCTGGAGCTGATCGAGGCCTGCGTTCTGTTTGGCGTTGATGAATCCCGCATAGAAACCCTGATTCATCCCGAATCCATCGTTCATGGTCTGGTGACGTGCAAAAATGGGGGGACGCTGGCCCATCTGGCCCCTGCCGATATGCGCTATCCTTTGCGGGATGCGTTGTTTGATGAACAGCGGGACGTTCTGGCGCCGCTATCCTTTCAGCAGGGGCTCAGTTTAACCTTTGAAACGGTGGATCACAAACGCTTTCCCGCCATCACGCTGGCGCGGGCCGCTTACCGCGAGGGTCAGGCCGCATGCATCGTTCTGAATGCTGCCAACGAATGCGCTGTGCAGGCATTTTTAGAAGGGAAACTTAGCTTTCTGGGCATTTCCACCGCAGTAGAAGAGGCCCTGACCCGCCACCACACGCAAACCATCACAACGCTTCAGGATGTTCTTGCATTGGATCAGGAAGTCAGGCACAGTGCAAAAAAAACCCTGTTTAGGTGATTGGGCTATGGACTTTTTGCTGCAATACGATGCGATTGCCTTTATTTTGGTTCTTACCTCTCTGATTTACGTGCACGAGCTGGGCCATTACGTCGTGGCCCGCATGAACGGCGTTCGGGTTGAGGTGTTTTCCATCGGCTTTGGCCCCGAAATTTACGGATGGCGCAACAAACATGGCACCCACTGGAAAATTTCCCTGATCCCCTTTGGCGGGTATGTCAAAATGTTCGGCGATACCAACATTGCCAGCGCCCCCATGGGCACAGACGATGGCATGACGGCCGAGGAGAGAAAAGTCGCCTTTCCCTATAAAAAACTTCACCAGCGGGCCGCTGTGGTGGCCGCGGGGCCCATTGCCAACTTTTTGTTTGCCATTGTCGTGTTTGTTGGGATTTACGCCACGTTGGGTCAGGCCTATGCCCCCCCCGTGGTGGGTGATTTTACCGATGATTCCGCTGCCAAGGTCCATCTTCAGGTGGGGGACCGCATTGTGTCCATCAATGGCAACGCCATCACAAGCTTCTCTGACATCCAAAACATGACCCGTCTTTATGATCGGCCAGAGCCCATGATCATTACCTATGAACGTCAGGGCGTTCAAAACACCGTGTCCATCCAACCGCGGCGCGAAAAAATCACCGACAATCTGGGGCAAACCACCAGCATTGCCCTTTTGGGCATCACCACCAACGAAACCGCCCTCAGGGATTTACCCTTGCATCGGGCCGTTCCTGCCGCCTTCGAGGACACGTGGGCCATCGTCACAGGCACCTTGACGGGATTATGGCAAACCATCACCGGCGTGCGTTCGGTCAAGGAACTGGGGGGCCCCGTTCAAATTTACCGCATTTCTGAAAAAGTGGGCGAGCAGGGCATCATCGCTTTGGTTATTTTTGCGGCGCACCTGTCCATCAGCCTTGGGCTGATCAATTTGCTGCCCGTGCCTGCCCTGGACGGCGGCCATTTGGTGTTTTATTTTTTTGAGGCCCTTTTGGGAAAACCCCTGCCGCAAAAAGCCCAAGAGATCGGTGCCTTCGCCGGCGTCGCCCTGATTTTGATGCTGGTGGTTGTGGTGACATGGCATGATGTCCAGAGGATTCTGCAAGCCGGATAAAGGTTTCCCATCCAGTGTTGCCCAAGGGCCACAGGGGGCACGCTCTCTCCCACCCATGATGTTTTCGGGGTAGACCCGTTTCCTTGGGGATGGTAAACCCATAGCCGTGGATTGTGTTTTGAAACGGAGTTGTGGGATGCCTGTGCGATTTGTTTTTTGCTTTCTGGTGTTGGTGGCTTTTTTGGCGACATCAGCCACAGCCGCAACGGTCAAATCCATCACCGTTAAGGGCAATGAACGCATCCAAGACTCCACCATTCGTGCCTATATCCCCCTGCAAACGGGGCAACCTTTCAACCAGTCCGATCTGGATCGCGCCCTGAAAGAACTCTATGAAACCGGCCTGTTTTCCGATGTAAAAATCACGGATGACCAGGGGATCCTTCGCGTCGTTGTTTCCGAAAACCCCATTTTGAACGAAGTTATTTTTGAGGGGAATGACGCCCTGTCCGATGATGTCATCAAACAAGAGCTCACCCTGAAATCCCGCGATGTGATCACCGCAGGGAAGGTAAAGCAAGATGTGGACCGCCTGCAAAAACTGTATCAGCGCAAGGGCTTTTATGGGGCCCAGATCGAGGCCGATTATATCAAAAAAGACCAAAACCGCGTGGATTTGGTGTTAACCTTTAACGAGGGCGAAAAAACCACCATTTCCCGCATTACCTTTGTGGGCAATCGTTTTTTTAGCCAAGACACCTTGCGCTCTGTGATCACATCACGGGAATCGGCGTGGTATCAGTTTCTTTCCAGCACGGACATTTATGATCCGGACTTGGTGACCTATGACGAACAACAATTGACCCAGCATTACCGCAACAACGGGTTTATGGATTTCCGCGTCACATCCGTGGATGCCACGTTATCCAAAGACCGAAAGCAATTTTCCCTGACCTTTTTTATTGAGGAAGGCACGCGCTATACCATTGGCAACGTGGATTTTAAAAGCGTGTTTAAGGATATCACCCCCGATGATCTGAAACCCCTGATGGTTTTTGAATCCGGCGATGTTTTCCGCCAGAAAGATATCGATGCCTCTGAATCCGCTTTGGTGGATTTTTTGGGGTCCCGCGGCTATGCGTTTGTGGACATTGATCCCATATACGCACCCCGAGACGTTAACAAAGAGACCGGTGAAGGGGTGGTGGATGTGACCTTTTCCCTGAAAGAGGGACGCCGTGTCTATATCGAACAGATCAACATCATTGGAAACGTGCGCACATTGGACAAAGTCGTTCGCAGAGAATTAACCTTTGCCGAAGGGGATCCCTACAACGCCATCAAAATTCGTGAATCGGAAAAAAACATCCGTAACTTGGGGTATTTTAAAACCGTTAAGTTTGACATTAAAGAGGGCTCCACCCCCGATCAAAGCATCATTAACATTGAAATTATGGAACAACCCACAGGCGAGCTGTCTTTGGGTGCCGGTTTTTCATCCACAGAATCCGTATTGGCGGATATTCGGTTAAGAGAGCGAAATTTCCTAGGGCGGGGACAGGATGTTCGGGCCTCAGCCTCTTTGTCCGGCAAGCGGCAACAGGTGGATCTGGGGATTGCCGACCCGTATTTTCTGGATCGTAAACTTTACGGTGGATTGGATTTCCAAAACGTGGTTCGTGATCTTCAGGACGAAAGCTCCTACGACGAAGAACGCTTGGGCGGCCGCGCCACACTGGGGTTTGATCTGGGGCCGGATTTAAGCCAGCGCGTGTTTTATTTTGCCAACAATGTCAAAATCAGCGATGTGGATGAGGACGCCTCTCGGTTCATCAAGGATCAAGAAGGGGAATTTCTAACCTCAGGGGTGGGCACGCGCTTTACCTATGACAAGCGGGACAACCGCATTGAACCCAGCGAAGGGTATATGACCTATTATGAAGCCAACTTTGCCGGTGTTGGCGGTGATGTGGACTATTTGCGCAATGAAATTGGGGCGGTGAAATACTGGCCCCTTTACGAAAAAGACTGGGTGCTCAGCACCGAGGCCGACACAGGCTATGTCTTTGATTATTCCGGCGGCGATGTGCGCATCAATGACCGATTCTTTTTGGGTGGCGGCCGTTTGCGGGGGTTTGAATTGGCGGGTATTGGTCCCAGAGACAGCACCACAGAGGATGCCTTGGGGGGACAATATTACGCACGGACATCTGCAGAATTACGCTTCCCCTTGGGATTGCCTGAGGAACTGGGTTTAAGCGGCATTTCCTTTGTCGATGCGGGGGTTTTAAGTGACGCCGTGGATCAGGGGCCCGAGGTTCAGGACGATAACAGCATCCGCGCCTCGGGTGGGGTGGGATTGGCGTGGCGCTCTCCCTTTGGTCCCGTCAGCATTGATTATGCCATTCCCTTCGCCAAAGAAGATTATGACCAAGAAGACCGCTTTCGCTTTAGTTTTGGCACCCAGTTTTAGGGGCTTATGCTGATTCGCTAACGGGATATCCCCTTGGATGGATTCTGCTGTTCCCAGAGCAAGCCACAGATCAGGCGGCATATAGCCCTTCCAAAAACACAGGTCGGGTGCTTCGCCCCTGCACTTAAGTTTTAAACAACCTTTTTTATAATCCAACATCCTAAAGGGATTGATGTCTTTTTTTAAGAACAATCCCACCCTTAACGGTTTTTTAAGCAAACTTCGTTCATGATACGACCAAGGAACCAAAAAGAGCAAAAACAAAGATGTGACGCGCCATGAAAAAAAGTGTTGTATTTTTAGGACTTTATCTGTGGGGGGCGTATGGCGCCAACGCGGAATCCTTGGATGGTTTTTTTCAGGATCAGGCACCTTCCGCCCAACCCTCTTCCCAAAACACCGCCAGCGAGGACGCCCCAAAAAATGAAGACAACAGCGGCCCCACGGTGATCAAGCCGCAGGTTTTGTATTTAGAGGATCTCAATCCCCCTGAAAAACCCAAAGCCAACCCGCCCGCCGCCGCATCTGCCCCCGTGGTCAAAGCGGCAAAGGCAAAAGCCCCCTCTAAACCTGAACCCCAAACCACGCCTGTGGCGTTGCCAGCCCCCCTTCCCACTGCCAAACCAACGGCTGGGGCAGCCTCTGCTGCAGGGAAAATCAAAAAAGAACCTTTGCCCAAAACCATTGCGCAGACCCCAAAGGCCGCCCCTGTGCCCCCTGCTGCTGCGGCCGCCCCCGCGGCCCCCGTTGTACAAAAATCATTCATTCAGAATCGATCAACACGGGCAGAAGAGACACAAAACAATCTTCCCGAATCTTCCCAAACGCTGTCGTCTTTTCAGGAACAGCGCCAGGGCCAGTATGCCCCGTTTGCCACGCAAACCTCTCGCCAGCAGGCTGCCCACAGTCTGGTGACACAGGCCAAAAACGAAGGCCGCACGTATCCCGCCGGCCTTGATCCTTTTGTTATTGAATTTGACCAGACTTTCGCCGTTTTATCCCCCAACCGCGCCATTCGGGATCTGTATAAAACCGCCACCATCACGCTACCCACTATGGAAGAGGCGTCCCCATTATCCTTTAATGCCACCATGCCCGCCGCCCCTGTGGTGACCCTTGCGACGCCTGCGCCAGTTCAGGCCGCCACAGCCCCTGAACCTGAAATACAAAAAACCCCTGATATCCAGATGTCTCTCCAGCCCGCGGTTGACGCAGTGCCCGAAACACCCCAGAAACCCATGGAATCAACCGAAGAGGTTGCCGCCTTGGCCCCCGAAGCTGAAATAGAAAAAACCCCTGATATCCAGATGTCTCTCCAGCCCGTGGTTGACGCAGTGCCCGAAACACCCCAAAAACCCATGGAATCAACAGAAGAGATTGCCGCCTTGGCCCCCGAAACCCCAAACACCCTTGTCTTAGAGGACACCGCCCCGACCAGAACCGAAACGCCCCGTCTGACGGACCGCGAAGGCCCCACGACCTTGGCCACGGTTATGGTGCCAGAAACGGCGGAAATGCTGGATAATAAAACAAAAGCTCTGCTGGATCAGGTGGCCGCCGCGTATCATGACGGCAGCCTCAGCGTCATTCAGATTACCGGATACGTCAACACCCGCTCTGGCCAAAATGAAGATGTTCGGGGCTATACCCACATCCAATCCCTGGGCCGCCGCGGTGCTGCCATGGTTGTGGATTATTTAAAGGGGAAAAACGTCCCTGAATCCGCCATGGCCTACCGCATTATCCCCACCAGCACCATTGCGCTGAAAAATCCGTTTTATGCCTCTCTTTCCACCGAAAACACCCTGCGGCTGGACGTTGCAGGGGGGCGGTCGTGAACACAGATTTTTTCATAAAAACAAAAACACTCTATCCAAAACACATCATCCCATGGGCCATCATCATGATATCCTTGGGGATTTTTTTGTGGATGCCCTTGTGTGCCGATGTGATCTGGTTGGTACATTGTGCCCAAAAATGGATGGCAGGAGGAATACCCTTTAGCGTCGATTTCGAAGAACTCAATCCCCCTTTTAATGTCGCTCTTTATCTGCCCTTGGCTTGGCTCGTGAATCATAGCACTCTGCCTGCAGCACCCACAATCGCTCTGGCGGTTTGGATGGTGATGATAGGAATCTATACGCTGATTTCAAACCAACTGAAACACCAAGAAAAATCGGGCATTTTAGAACAAACAACCACCCAAAATCTGCATATCGTCACGGCCATCGCCCTATTTTTAATACCCGCCCCAGAAATGGGACAAAAGGAACATTTTCTTCTGGCCTTTACGCTGCCCTATTTGATGCTGGCTGCAGGGCAAATTCAGGGAATGTCCATGGGCCTTAGGTATCAGTTGCCCATCGCGGGATTGGCGGGTTTGGGTTTTATCATTAAACCTCAAACCTTAATGATTCCTTTGTTTATTGAAATCTTCTTGGCTTTTCAACAGCGCTATTTCATATCACTCTTGAATCCTCGATCGATCATGATGGCCGCTGTATGTCTGGCCTATGGGCTTTGGATTTACACGGCTTTTCCCACCTATCTCACTTTTTATGTCCCTATGTTGATAGAGATCTATAGCAGTTTCGGTATCAATGAAGCACGAGTTTACATCGGATTGTTCGTCTCTTTGTGTGTTGTTCTGATTTCAGGCCTTTATACGTTACAAGCATTCCGTCAAGGTTATTTTAAACCCATGCACTTTGTCTGGCTATTGTCAGGGTCGGGTTTTCTCATAGTGACGCTATGGCAGGGAAAATTTTTTCTGTACCATTTTTTCCCTTTTTTGGGGATTGTTTTTATTTTGTTAGGATCTTTTAAAATAATCCAAAAAGAACGCTTTGTGTTATTAGCTGTTAAGTCCCACTAACTTATGGTTAGGATTATCCTTAAATAAGTGTGGCTGATTTTGATAGGAAAGCAAGAGGAAATCGTAGGGAGTTTGGAATTTGAGAGCTTTGAGTTTTTTTTGATAATTATGCACAAGCAGATACGACATTAAG
>CANGYM010000005.1 GCA_947458145.1 Alphaproteobacteria bacterium
AAGGGATCCTATGATCTGGCGGGGCATGCCAACCGGTATCGGGCTGGCTTTACGGCCCAAGCGGGCACGGTGGATGCGCGGCTTTACACCAACGTTAGGGGCAATCGGGGCAACCTGATCGGGGATGCCGATCAACAGGCCCAAACGCACAATGCATTTGCGGAAAACCATTTTTATGTCGTGCCCACGGTGGCCTTGGTCACCGGCAGCCAGTTGACATGGGCAGAGCGGGAAAGTGTGAATAATCTGAGTGCCAGCAACACAGATTCGGTGATTTATCGATCCTTTAATCCCAAGCTGGGGGTTTTGTATGAACCCGTAGAGGGCAATCAGGTTTTTGCCAACATCAGCAAAAGCAACGAAGCCCCCACGTTTACCGAGCTAACCCAAGGCGGCACCGCAACCTTCACCCCCGTTAATGCCCAGCAGGCTTGGACGGCGGAAGTCGGGACCCGCGGCCAGCATGATCGGTACGATTGGGATGTCAGCGTGTATCGCTCTTGGGTGAAAGACGAGCTGCTGCAATTCAGCATCGACCCCAGCGCGGGTATCCCCGCCAGCACCTTTAATGCCGATAAAACCCTGCATCAGGGGCTGGAGTTGGGTCTTGATGTCTCCCTGACAGAAACGGTACAATGGCAAAATGCCTATACGTTCAGCGATTTTACCTTTCGGGGGGATCGTCAATATGGGGATAATCGTCTGGCCGGTGTGCCGCCGCATGTTTATAAAACAGCCCTGCGCTATACGGACCCTGCGGGCTGGTATGTGGCCCCCAATGTGGAATGGGTGCCGGTGGGGGCCGATGTGGACTTTGCCAATACGCTGGATGCCCCAGGGTATGCCGTTCTGGGGACAGAGGCGGGTTATAAAATCAGTGAAAACGTTAACGTTTTTGTGGATGTCCGCAACCTGACGGATGAAGCCTATATCAGCAATTTCAGCACCCTCAGCAAAGCCACGCCCAGCAACAGCCAAGTGTTTTACCCGGGCGAGGGGCGAAGTGTTTATGCAGGCATTGTGGTGAGGTTCTGATGTTGGCAAAACTTTATCAATGGCACCTGCGTCTGGGGGTTATCGTGGGCATTTTTCTGATTGTGTGGGCGGCATCGGGGCTGATTCACCCTTTGTTGTCTTTCACGGGGATTCAACCGGTTGCCTTTACGCCGCCGGTGGAATCGGTGAGGGTGGAGGGGGTGAAAACCCCCTCTTTCCTGCCCGTTCAGGTCATCGCGGGTCTTCGGCTGGTGATGGCCGAGGAACAGGCCCATTATCAAGTTACCCTGCCCCAGAAAGCCGAGCGCGTTTATTATAACGCCATCACGGGGGCATGGCTACCCAATGCCGATGCTGCCCGCGCAAAGCATCTGGCACGGCATTACAGCGGCGAGAAAAAGGCAGGTATTCTTTCCGCAACCCTGCAAACCACGTTTGATCAGAATTATCCGTCCATCAACAAATATCTACCGGTATGGCGGGTGGCATTTGACCGCCCCGATGGTTTGGTTGTGTATGTGGATACCGGCGAAGACAAATTGGGCAGCATCAATACCTCCTACAAAGAAACCCTGCTTTGGCTGTTTCAACATATCCACACACTGAAATTTCTGGAAGGGCGATTTGAGGGCGTGCGGCTGGGGATCATCACCTGTGCCATGCTGGGGATTGTTGCCATGGCAGGTTTGGGCATTGGGTTGCTGTGGACATTAAAACGCCCCAAAATGCCCAAAGGCGGGCGGGGTCTGCATCGCCGTCTGGCATGGGTGGTATGGCTGCCTGTTCTGGCGTTTTCTGGCAGTGGGTTATTTCATTTGTGGACGCAGGCAACGTCAGAAACGGGGGAATCTACCCAAATTTCCCCTATTGCCATGACCACCATTTCATCTTTGCCTCAGGGGATCCATCAGGCTGGGGATGTACGCCTGAGCATAACCCCAAAAGGGATTTTATGGCGGGTAGAGAGCCCTTTGTCTAACACCCCCAAAACAATCCCAACCGCCCATGCCCACCATACACAACGGATGGCAAAAACAACCACAGCCTATTTCAGGGTGCAAGATGGGACGAAAGTCCCCTTGAATGATGCGGATATCGCGCTGGCCATCGCAGGGCAGGATACCGGCCCCGTTCCCACGCTGGTGCCCATGTTCAGCCCTGAGTATGGCTTTGCCAACAAACGCCTGCCCGTCTGGCGCGTGGAAAGCCCCAAGGGGTTGATGTTTGTGGATGCCAAGGCCGGCGTCATGGCCGCGCAGGTGTCTGCCTTAGACAAGGCAGAATTGTGGAGTTTCCGTAACCTGCACAAAGGTCAATTTCTGGATAATCTGGGGATCACGCACCAGCAAAGGGACGGCGTTTTGGCGGTGGTTGCCATGCTGATGATTATGATGAGCGGAGTTGGCCTATGGTTGTACCAACGCAAAAGACGTGCTTTGGCAGCAACACGCCGTCCATCCGAGGGTCATTCTTTATCCCCGCCAAAACCTTGAAAAATAGGCCCCCCCCCACTTTTTGGGGGGGGCGAAGGCGTGTTTACAAAACGTGAGGATTACGCACTAAAGTAGAGTTTGTATTCCACAGGGTGCGGGCTGGTTTCGTACATTTTGACCTCGTCCATTTTCATGGCGATGTAGGATTCGATCATGCCTTGGGAAAACACATCGCCCTGGGTTAGGAAGGTGTGATCTTTTTCCAGCGCATCCAAAGCCTGACGCAGAGAGCTGCAGACGGTGGGCAAGGATTTCATTTCTTCGTCCGAGGCATCGTACAGGTTGCGGTCCATGGCGGCGCCAGGATCAATTTTGTTTTGGATGCCATCCAGTCCAGCCATCACCATGGCCGCAAAGGCCAGATAGGGGTTGGCGGTGGGGTCAGGGAAACGGACCTCAACCCGCTTGGCTTTGGGGGATTCATAGTGGGGAATCCGGCACGATACCGAACGGTTACGGGATGAATATGCCAAAACCACCGGCGCCTCAAATCCGGGGATTAGGCGTTTGTAACTGTTGGTGGTTGGGTTGGTAAAGGCGTTGATGGCGCGACCATGTTTAATGATGCCCCCGATGTACCACAGGGCTTCTTGGGAAAGGCCTGCGTATTCAGAACCGGCAAACATGGGCTGGCCATTTTTCCACAGGGACTGGTGAACGTGCATCCCCGATCCATTATCGCCCGCCATAGGCTTGGCCATAAAGGTGGCGGTTTTGTTATAGGACTGGGCCACGTTGCGCACCACATATTTATACAGCTGCATCCGGTCCGCCGTTTCCACCAATGTCCCGTAAAGGATACCAAGCTCGCACTGGGCGGGGGCCACTTCGTGGTGGTGTTTTTCCACGGGGATGCCCATTTCCTTCATACGGGACAGCATTTCGGCGCGGATATCCACCAACGCATCCACGGGGGCGCAGGGGAAATATCCACCCTTGGCGCTGGGGCGGTGGCCCAAATTGCCGCCTTCATAGTCGCGGCCAGAGTTGTTGGGCAGCTCTTCGGAATCAATGCGATAAAACACGTGATCCTGATTGTGGGCAAAACGAACATCATCAAAAATGAAAAATTCCGCTTCGGGGCCAAAATAGGCGGTTTCGGCGATGTGAGAGGATCTCACATAGGCTTCCGCGGCCTTAGCGATGGAGCGGGGATCGCGGTCGTAGGGTTTGCCCGTGATGGGATCCACAACATCACAAATCACCACCAAGCTGGGCTGGGCCGTGAAGGGATCCACCACAACGCTTTGGGCATCGGGCATCAGTTTCATGTCGGATTCATGAATGGCTTTCCAGCCGGGGATGGAGGAACCATCAAACATGATCCCCTCGTCAAACATTTTTTGATCCACCGCAGACACATCCATGGCCATATGGTGCCAGACACCCTTCATGTCCGAAAAGCGTACGTCGATATACTGAATGTCATGTTCCTGAATCAGATCAAAAACCTTGTTCCCCATAAAAAATTCCTTTGCGATGATAAAAAGATGTCATGGCATCATACATGCCAAAAACTGGTTAACTCCTCAAGACCTGCCACACAAACGCCGGAAAGTTTCCGCCACTTTCTGAAAATAGTTGTTTTTTTATCACACTTCCTGCAGCTGCTCTCACCCCGACACCGTCACCAGCGCAGGGCGCACGATGCGATCATGCATACGGTATCCCGCCTGAATCACCCGAACCACATGCCCTTCGGGCAGGGTATCGCTGGGCTCTTGCAGCATGGCTTGGTGCAGGTTGTGATCAAAGGCCTCCCCCACGGGATTGTATTTGCTAACGCCATGTTTTTCCAATGTGGACAACAACTGCTTGGCGGTTAAGGTGATGCCGGTGACAAAGGTTTCCACGGCAGATCCCGCCTCGGACTCAGGAACATGGCCAAGGGCCTGATCAAAACTATCCGCCACCGTCAGCAGGTCTTTGACAAAACCGGATACGGCGAATTTAATCGCCTCGGACTTTTCCCGATCCATGCGTTTGATGGTGTTTTCGCGGTCCGCGAGGGCGCGGAGCAAATCCATTTCGGCTTTTTCCAGACGCTCGCGCAGCAGAGTCAGCTCGTCAGGGGCCTCTGGGGCTTGGGGGTCAGAGATTTGATCTTCTGAAGGGGCTTCGGCAAAGGGTGGGTTGTCTTGGGCGGTCATTATGCTGTCCTAAGTTTGGTTGATAAAGACTCTGGGGGCAAGTTTAACGATCAATTTCCCCAAAAACAATATCCAAAGAGCCAATAATCGCCACAACGTCCGCCAGCATATGGCCCCGACTGAGGAAATCGAGCGCCTGAAGAAACGCAAACCCTGGGGCGCGAATTTTGCAGCGATAGGGCTTGTTGCTGCCATCGGCAATCAGGTAAACGCCAAATTCCCCTTTGGGGGCCTCGGTGGCGGTGTAGGTTTCACCAGCGGGGACATGATAGCCTTCGGTGTAGAGTTTGAAATGATGAATCAGGGCCTCCATAGAGGATTTCATCAGGGCGCGGGGGGGGGGGGCTGATTTTGTGGTTTTCAAAATGCACGGGACCCTGGGGCATGGCTTCCACACACTGGTCAATGATGCGCAAAGACTGATACATTTCCTGAATCCGCACCAGATAGCGGTCATAACAATCCCCATGTTTGCCAATGGGCACATCAAAATCCATTTGATCGTAGACGTCATAGGGCTGGGCCTTCCGCAGATCCCACGGCACGCCGCTGGCCCGCAGCACAGGGCCCGTCATCCCCCATGCCAAAGCATCATCCCGAGAGAACACCCCGATATCCACTGTGCGCTGTTTAAAAATACGGTTTTCGGTCAGCAGGCCCTCCATATCCTGAATGGTTTTGGGCAGGGATTCCGTAAAGGTTTTGATATCCTCCAGCAAACCAGGGGGCAGATCCCGATGCACACCCCCAGGACGGAAATAGGCCGCATGCAAACGGGCGCCGCAGACCCGTTCATAAAACCCCATGATTTTTTCCCGCTCCTCAAACGCCCACAAAAATGGCGTCATGGCCCCAACATCCAGCGCAAAGGTGGCAATGTTCAGCAGATGGTTCATGATGCGGGTCAATTCCGCGTAAAGCACGCGAATGTACTGCCCGCGGGGAGGTGGGGTGATGCCCAGCAAACGCTCCACCGCCAAGGCAAATGTGTGTTCCTGCCCCATGGGGGAGACATAATCCAAACGGTCAAAATAGGGAACAGATTGCAAATACGTTTTGTATTCAATCAGCTTTTCCGTGCCCCGATGCAACAGGCCGATGTGGGGATCGGCGCGTTCAATAACCTCGCCATCCATTTCCAAAACCAAACGCAACACCCCATGGGCAGCAGGATGCTGGGGTCCAAAATTAAGGGTCGTGGTTTTCTTTTCCTGCATCATGACATCACCGCTGGAAGGTTACAGGGAATCTTATCCCCCATTTGCTGCAAAATGTCGATAGGGTGTTTTAATATTGGGTGTTTTGGGGTCACAGAAAATGGTGGCTCTCTGCCTCGCTCTACCCTTTGGGGGGCATCTTAGGCTTTCGTAAAGAATTGGCTCTTATAGTAAACAATGTGCACAACCGCGAGCAAAAGCCCGATCCATTATGCAGGTCAAAATTATTGAATGCCAACAGCAGGGGACATTGTCCATGGACGGGTTATCGGACCTGTTATCGTCCCGCTTTTTCATTCACAAACATGATCTTTTTGCGGTGGATGAAGATGGGAAGCGGGCCATCTGGCTGAAAAATTATTACCACATGAATCCCCCCGCTGTGTTGGTGGGCAAGGGGAATGTAGAAATTTCCCCCCTGGCCATTTTATCCCTATGCCGCAAGGCAAGTTTGGAATTTTTGGCGGACATTAAGGAGTCCCTGAACCGGCACAAGCAAAGCATCGCCCATATCAAAAAGGCTGTTGATGTCCCCATGGGGGGGCAAGTTTGCATTGAACCCGCCCATATGTTGCTGGAATCGTCTGATCACAATGTCCTGATCACGCTGGCACGGCAGGGGGAACAGGGGATTTTGGTTATGGACAACATTGTCCCGCGCAAGGGGGACACCCTGACGGCGGAAATGTTTGCTGAAAAAAAAGCCATTTACTATCATGACGCCACCGCATTGACCCATGATGTGATTGCCTTTCATCTGCGGGATCATCCAGAGGATGCAGGGCACGAGATCCATGTGTTGATCAAGGTCCAGCTTTAAGGACCCACCAAGCCCCGAGGGTCAAAGCGCAACAGAATGGTTTTCCACGTTTTGTATTGATCCTGCGGAAAGGGGAAGGGTTGGCAGCGCGGGTCCAAAACAGCCCTGAGAGCATTTTCCTCCGCCACGCGGACGGCGCGATTCCCGCCGGCCTTAGAATCGACAACCTTGGCCTGCTCAACGGTTCCATCGCGGTTCATGTCCACCCGAACAGACACAATCAGGCTGGCCGCATCCTGAGAGCCCGCTTGCACATTCCAGCATCCTGCAAGTTGGCTTTGAAATTTAGACAACACATCCTGTCCCACGGCTTGGGCCAATTCCTCGGAATCCGCGGCATCCGGCGATGAATCGGCGGTGGGGCGCATCAGGTCAGAGGGGGGCTCTTCGGTTTTCACGTCATTTAAGGCCTGCTTCATGCTTTCGGCAAAAGAGAGTTCCTTAGATTTCGATGGTGTTTTTTTTGCCTCTTTTTTTTCCGGCCTTTTGGGTTTTTCCGGCTTGGGGGCGGGCGTTTCGTCTTTTTCAGGGGAAACATCCCGCAGCAAACGCTCAGGCTTTGGCGCAACCTCAGGCTTGGGTTCAGGTTTAGGTTCTGGTTTGGGCTTAACGTCAGGCTTGGGAATGGGCTTTAGATCAGGTTTAGGAATGGGCTTCGGCTCTGGTTTTGGCTCCGGTTTTGGTTCAGGCTTAGGCTCGGGCTTGGGTTCTGGTTTTGGTTCAGGCTTAGGCTCAGGCTTCGGCTCGGGCTTAGGTTCTGGCTTGGGGGCGGGTTTAGCCTCTGGTTTGGCTTGGGTTTTCGGGCGGCCAGGACGGGTGGTGGCTTTTTGAAAAGCGGCTTCGGAAATGATCTCCCCTTGAAGGGTCAAGGGCTTAGGCGGCATCACCCGTAAAGAGGGATTTAAAAAAATCACCAGCAACACCAAAAGATGCAATCCCAATGAATAATACAACGCGCGACGCATGACCAAGTCCGTCTAAAAAAACGCCCTCACCATATCATGCTCGGGCAGGGACGAAATAGTTTTTATGGGGCGGGCGGTGTTTTTTCATTTTGTTTTTAACTATTCTTATGATAATTTGCACTCTATAGTTCATGAAAGGGACATTTATACCATGGAACCATTACAGCCGTTTTATAGAATCGGACGGGATACGGATTGTCAAATCATAGAAAGGGCCCGCGATAAACCAATCCAATTGTGGATGCATCATTTTCATGTCATAGTTATTCTTATTAACCCAAGTAATGGAGATATTTGTACACAGTTTTTTTCTGAACCAACTAATAAACATACGTTGGATGGCTCTCCAAGACGTCAACTGATGCAAGATTTATTTCTTGATACAAGCGATAACACAGTGGCCCTTGTCTTAAAAACCAATCACGATAAAACGACTCATTTAAAATCCTATATTTCAAACTTAGAAAAACGTGCTGTTCAAATACTTAACCTCACGGCAGATGTGAGAGCATTTCCTGAATATAGCCAATATGCCTTTGGGGAAATTCCCGTTTGCTTTCAAATAGATCTGAGAAATCCAGAAACAATACAGATTTTAGGATCTGACACGAGCGGTATGCAGACGCCGCGATCATCAATACAACAAAGTATCCTCGCAGAAGTGGGAGATGGGCCCTCAAGAGTAACTGATGTGAGCGCGGTGATCGAACAATATGATAAATTTAATGATTTATTCCACTTGATAGCTTGGGCGGACAAAAGGCTACCTGTTGATCTTCAAAAACAAGGCATCGATCTTAGGGGTTTATTGACCCTTCCAACAAGGGTTACAGATGCTCTTACAACGAATTGGAGTATCAGGGGAAAACCTTTTTCAGAAGATTACCTTTATCGTGATAGTGATGATGGTATCTCAGGCATGCTAGATGTTTACAGTCTATTTAATGTAACTCAAAAACAAGAGTTTGATGCTGCGATAACACAACTTTTTCCTGAACAACAGTTGCCAGATAATTGTAATAGTACCACTCTCAAACCATTTCTTATAAATCTCTGTGGAAACGACAAAGAGCAAATTCAATCCTTCATTAGTAGGATGAAAAACTCTTTAGATAAGGAACATCCCTTCCATCACTACACAATTGGTTATTTGACAGAAGATGGAAACGTTGATCAAATTGTTAACACATTGGCGTTTGTACGAGACTATGGAATGCCTGCGCCTGTGGTAGGTATCTTAGCCAGCCATGCAGCAGACGAGACCACCAGACGATTGTCCAGAACAGACGATGAGGATCCAGCGTTCCCGTTTTTTTGTGCGCATGCCAGAAACCTTATGAGGTTTGCATTGGATCTAGTAAACCATCAAGAAACGGAACTTGATCAAGCAGCCTGTATAGAATCAATGTGGGGTGCATTTGGACGTTTAAATGGATTGCTTAAGTATAGGGTTCCAGATGCTCCTCAGATAGGCTTTTTAGAAAGCCATGGGTTTCTTCTTTCTGGGGCGAAAACACCATCCGGTGGGGACGGTATGGGTTAAAAAAGCCTCAAAATGTGAAAAGCATGAGGGGTGGTGAGAGGATGGTCAGATGTGACATTGATCACTTTATTTTTAGATGTATTGGATGTATACTGAAAATCATGGGGGCTGTGTTTGATGATGCCCTTTGTTTATGCATGGGAAAAGTGGCAGGTGGTTTATGAAAATCCTCGCTTTTTTTGTTATATCGTGTTTTTTTTCGTCCTTGGCTTTGGCGCAGGGGCTGTCCGTTCAATCGTTTGATGGCGCGGCAAAGGGGGCCCGTGGTCCGGCACCGTCTGCCACACTGGGCGGGGATTACCAGAAACAGCGGCAGGCTGCGGCGGGGGCTGCCTATCAGGACAAACCTTTGGCAACGTCCCAAGAATACCGTGGATACAACGGTCGTAATTTGGAACAATCGTTTTATCGGTGCAAATTTGAATCGTTTCGAACGGCCCCCCCAGGGGATCAAAATCGGGGTATTTTGGAAAAGATGCGTATCCGGATGTACATTATGGATACCTGCATGAACTCAGAGGGGTTCTTTCGTCAGAAAAACAGCTTTGGTCTGGACTTTAATTACCTGACGTCGGCGGATTTCATTGTTCCCACGCCCAAATAAAGAACAACGCGGCGGGGCGGGACGGTTGTCTTTGGGGCGCAAGTCCTGCTGCCCCAATCCCGCCTTTTCCTTTGCCCTGCCTTGAAACCCCCTTCTCTCTCTTGGCAATTTATGAGATACTCAAAACGCATGATTTTTCAAGGATAAGCCATGGCAGACACCATTTTGATTTTTGATACAACCCTCAGGGATGGGGAACAATCCCCTGGGGCCTCCATGACCTTGGGGGAGAAGGTTCGTATTGCGCTGGCGCTTGAGGCCATGGGGGTGGATGTTATCGAGGCTGGATTTCCCGCCGCCAGTGCGGGGGATTTCGAGGCTGTTTCCACCATCGCCCACACCCTGAAAACCAGCCGCGTGGCGGCGCTGGCACGGGCCAAAACGGTGGACATTGAATCGGCAGGGGCAGCCCTGCGCGGGGCCACGTGTCCCACGCGGATTCATACCTTTTTGGCCACCAGCCCCCTGCATATGAAATACAAATTAAACATGACCCCTGATCAGGTTTTATCCGCCATCACGGAAAGTGTAACGTTGGCCCGATCCTTGGTGGAGGACGTGGAATGGTCCGCCGAAGATGCCGTGCGCAGCGAGCGTGATTTTTTGTTTCGCGCTGTGGAAACCGCCATTAAGGCCGGCGCCCGCACCATCAACATCCCCGATACTGTGGGGTATGCCATGCCGCTGGAATATGGGGATCTCATCGCCGCCATCAAAAATACCGTGCCCAACATGGATCTGGCGGTGTTATCCACGCATTGTCACAACGATTTGGGGCTGGCGGTGGCCAACACCTTGTCCGGTGTTCAAAACGGGGCGCGGCAGGTGGAATGCACCATCAACGGTCTGGGCGAGCGTGCGGGGAATGCCGCGATGGAGGAAATTATCATGGCCATCAAAACCCGTCCGGATTTGCTGCCCTATCGCACCAACGTTGATACCACGCATATTATGGGGGCGTCCCGCTTGGTGTCCGGCGTCACCGGATTTGTGGTGCAACCCAATAAGGCCATTGTGGGCGCAAACGCCTTTGCCCATGAATCGGGCATCCATCAGGATGGGATGCTGAAACATGCCCAAACCTACGAAATTATGACGCCGGAATCCGTGGGGCTGTCGCGGTCATCTCTGGTGATGGGGAAACATTCGGGACGGGCGGCTTTGCGGGATAAGCTCACCGCGCTGGGCTATCGTTTGTCGGATGAGGAATTGACGGAGGCCTTCGCCCGTTTTAAAGCCATCGCCGATAAGAAAAAACAGATTTTTGATGAAGACCTGATTGCTTTGGTGGATGCGCAGAGGGGTCAAGCGGATGAGGCCATCCGCCTGCACAGTTTGCACGTCACCTGCGGCACCACGGATCGGCCAGAGGTTCGTCTGGCCCTGTCCATCAACGGCCAGATCAAGGAAACCCAAAGCACAGGCACGGGCCCCGTGGATGCCACCTTTCGGGCCATTGGGCAACTGGTGCCCCATCAGGCAACTCTGCAACTGTATCAGGTGCACGCCGTCACCCAAGGCACCGATGCGCAGGCTGAGGTCACCGTGCGCTTGGAACACAACGGCACCACCGCCCATGGATCGGGGGCCAACATCGATACCTTGGCGGCCAGTGCCGAGGCCTATTTGCAGGCCCTGAACAAACTGCAGGCCAAGGTCCAGCGCATTGGATGTCTGGCGGGATAGGTGGGTGAGATGATGGATCTTGATTTTCTTCTGGCTGCTCTGACACAGAGGCTCCAAAAATGACCCCTCCCGCCGTGGCCTTATCCCCCGATCAAAAAGCCATTGTGCAGGCCATTTTAACCGAACACTTGCCCCCCACCAGTCAGGTATGGGTGTTTGGCAGTCGCGCTACTGGCAAGAATCGTCCCTATTCCGATTTGGATTTGGCGGTGAAGGCCCCGCAGCGGTTGCCTTTGCCCCTGTGCGCCACGCTGGCCAGCGCGTTTGAAGAAAGCCTGCTGCCCTTTACCGTTGATGTTGTGGATATGAACACCGTCAAAGACCCCTTAAAAACCCATATTTATGATTATGGGATTCCTTGGGTGGGTCTTTGGGGGATGGATGATGCATGACACAGCCCCGCGTGACCCTGATGCCCTTTACGGACAATCCCCTGATGCGGTGTATGGGGGCGTTGCAGGGATTGGCGGGGGGGGATCCCCTGATGTTGCGGCGGCATGTGGTGCTGTTGCCCACCCATCGGGCGGCGCGTTTTTTTCAGGATCAGGCGCCGGAAACGTGCTTTTTGCCCCATATCCTCGCCTTTGGGGATCGGGAGTCTCCCCTGCCCTGCCTGTGGCGCCTGCATCAACCGGATGCCCCGCGGGTTTTGGGGGAGGCCGAAATCCTGCTGCGCCTGAGCCACCTGATTCACCAACACCGCGCCCACGATGACCCCGCCCGCATCGCCCCCATGGCGCGGGATTTCCTGCGGGATGCGGAAACGTATGGGGTTTGCGAGGGGGCCCTTGAGGTTCTGGCCCAATACCCGCTGGCCAAACATTGGCACCAGAATCGGGCCCTGATGGAGGTGGTTTTGCGCCACTGGCCCCAGCATACTCGGGACAACACCATCATCACCCCCACACTGGCCCAGCGGTTTTGGCTGCAGGATGTGGCGGCGTTTGTGATGGCGGGCGGCTATACGCTGCACGTGGTGGGCTTTTTAAACGACAGCCCACCATTTTTGGAAACCCTGAAGGGTTTGGGGCCCCATCTGCATCTGATCGTGCCTTGGTCCGGCGGGGACGACAAACGCTGTGATGCCACAGTCCGCCGGATGCTGAGTGCGCTGGCGCCGGATGTGTTGGCGGAGGCACCGGCCTTTCCAACGCCGCAGGCCGACGTGTTTGGGTTTTCCCTGTGCCCGCAGCCGGAGGCCACCAAAACCCTGAAGGTTCACCGTTATGATCACGCCCTGCAGGAAATCCGCACCACCGCCCTGAGCATCAAAAAAATCCGCACGCAGCAGCCGGATCGCGCGGTGAGTGTGGTGTGCACCGATGCGGTTTTTTTGCAGCATTTGAAATCGGAATTGCAGCGGTATGGCCTGATTCCCGATGATCCCGTGGGGACATTCTGGCGCACCAGCCCCGAGGGGCGCTTTGTGCTGCTGTGGCTGGATGTGCTGTCCCAGCCGTTGTCGTTGCTGAGCACGGCGGATCTGTTGCTGCATCCCCTGATGGTGTGGCAGGATGAGAAAGGATCCCTGCGCCGGTTGGGGCGTGCCCTGTTGGCCCATCACCGCAATCCCCTGACCCTGCCGCCCCAAACCTTTGACGATCTGCCCTTTTATCGGGATACCCCCGTTTTGCAGGCCATGGCGCAGGCCCATGCCGCCTATCGCAAGGCCCCCCACAGTCTGGCGGCATGGGATTGTTTCCAAAGCACACTGGCGCTTTTTTCCGCAGATGTTCTGGCCCATGATGGACCCTGGCACGAGATTGTTATGGATGTGACGCGGGGGCTTTCCTCTGTTGCGGCCCCGTTATCCCCGTCTTTTCTGGCGTCGGTTTTGCGCAGCCGCATTGCCGAGACCATCTTGCCCACGGCCCAAGATCAGGACACGCACATTCGCCTGATGGGGGTGTATGACGCCTATGGTTTGACACACGATGTCCTGATGATGCCGGTGTGTGTGGAAACGCCATCTCAGCCAACGGGGGAGCGTCTGGCCCCCGTCCATGTTTTGCGGGCCATGGGCTTTCCCGTGGACGAAGACGATCCCCGCGATGCCATTATGGCGTTTTTGATGCATCAGCCGGATGTCACCCTGAGTTACACAGGCGCCCCAGGCCGTCTGATGCAACGGGTGTTATGGTTTTATCCCGATTGTTTACGCCTCAGCCCCGAGGCCGGACTGGATCCCGAAGGGGATCACCCTTTTTCTGCGGCCCCCTTACCGGCCCCCTGCCCCCCGCTGTCCGCGCGGCCCACCCGATTTTCGGTTTCGGATATGGAGCTCTGGCAGCGTAACCCCTATGCCTTTTATGCCGCAAAAATTTTAAATCTGCGGCCCCTGAGGCCTTTGCACGGCACCAGCACGCCCGCCCTGTATGGGACATTGATGCATCAACTGCTGCATGCGTATGTCATTCAGGGGCACCTAAGCCTGCCCTATGATGACACCAAGGCCCTTGCGCTGTGCAGCCGGATTTTTTCGGACATTCGGCATCATCCTTTTTTGGTGTTGTTTTGGACCACCAAGGCCATGACGCTGCTGAGGGCCTTTCACCAGCAGGAAAAAACAAGCCCTTGGCAGCCGGTGGCGCTGGAGCATAAGGGGCAGTGCCACTGGACCCTGAACGGGCAAACCTATACCCTGACCGCACGGGCAGATCGTCTGGATGAGGACGCGGGGGGGGATGTGCGTATCGTGGATTACAAAACGGGCACCCCGCCCCCCACGGGGGAGATCCTGCGCGGGCTGGTGCCGGCCCTGCCGCTGGAGGGGGTGATTCTGAAAAACGGGGGGTTTGATGGGTTTTCCAACGACAAAACCATCCGCGCCCTAACCTATACCCACCTGCGCGGGATCGAGGACGGCAGCCCCCTGATCAGCAAAACCCTATCCGGTGATCTGGCATCCCTGATGGAAAACACGGAAACTTGGATGGTGGCCATGATCACGGCCTTTGCCCATCCCCAGCAACCCTATCTGTCCATCCCCCACCCCGATTTCCCCCCAGCCTATGATGATTATGGGCATTTGGGGCGGGGGGGTGGGGGGGGTTAGGCCGGCAAGAGAGCCCTTCTGGGTCATAAAAACTTGAAAATGTTGGTATTTTATTTTTTTCTGCCCTTTAAATAAAATTCTTGACATATATATATATATATATATATTAGGCTAAAATTTCATGATGTAATTTTGTCCCCTCCTCGGAACAAAATTTGGGGGCTTGCGCTGATTTGCGTTTAAGCCGTGGATTTTTGCCACACCTTCGAATCAAAATCGAGGGGGGTGCAGAATTATGTCGTGATCCAAATTATGCCCAAAAGGCAGGATGTTTTTTCATGGCTGACGTTGTTAACGCTGGGGATTTCTTTGAGTCTGCTAACCAGCAGACTGCGGTCCTTTACCTAGTTGCAGCTAACTTTGATGATAGCCAAACAAACTATCTGAATTCTCTGAATTCTCTGAATCCTCAGCGGGTGGAACACTTTCGCCACCCTGAGGACGTCAAAGTCCAAAGGGTGGCGAAAGGTGCCCCTTATCCGATTGACATCGGTTTTGGGCTTACGATTGTGGGACAAGGAACCGCAAAGTGTGATGGCTACTTACTAAAACCTGAGGACAACAGGTTTAAGTTTTTAGCCGCGGCGGCTTATGCCGCCATTTTCGGGGACCAAAACCCCGTCGAAGGCCAGATGCTTTTTGTCGTCGAAGAGCCGAACAGATGCGTTCTTCTTGAAAAAGATACCACTTTTGGGTTTCTTTCCGGTAACTGTTCAGCAAAAGCTGGGTCGGTTCTCTATGAGGATCCTGAGGATGAGGACGGTTATGTGGTAGTTCCACAAATCGATTTTTTCCAAAGATTTCTCATCCTACGGTGATCTTCTGATCATCCGTTGATCCTCCGTAAAGCACCCCAACCCGCTCTTCACGAGCGGCGCGGGGTGTTTTCTTTTATGCCCTCATGATCCCCCCCTACCCATGCTCAAACATCAAGCACGCCACATGGACAGGTTTGGATTTCAGGGCTTTTTCTAAACTGAGGCTGTGTTCGAGGCCGCGCAGGACGGCGGCGTGGTTGTATTTTTTCATCAGGGCGATGATGTTGGGTTTGTCTTTGAAAAACAACGGGGGACGCAGGGCGGTGATGGCGGCATCCAGCGATGTGGATGACCCTTTCATATGCATATGCAGGGTGTTGAGGGTTTTGAGAATGTCCATCACGGCCCGAATGACTATAATATAGGGGGTGGGCTGGGCCGTTGGGTGGCCTTTGACAAAATTGGCCAGATCTTGGGCATAGGTTTTAGGGCGCAGCAAATACGCAAAGGCCAAATCCCGCGCATAATCATCATGATCCAAAGCCAGCGCCCGCATATCCGCCAGCGTGATGGTGGTGCGGGGATACACCAACAGGGGCAGGGTCTGCAGCGCCGATGTTACTGAACCCATGCTCAGGGCGACCTTAGTTTCCGCAAACAGCCACGCATCGGGATCAATGGTATAGGCCGACAACCCCTGACGCAGGGCGGCGGCGCAGGCGGCAGGGGTGTCGTCGTAACATGCGATGATGGCGGCGCGATCATCGGCCTCGGCCCATTTTCTTAAGGCGTGGGTGGCCTTTAACGTGCCCGAAGTCACAACAATCATCACGCCATAACGGATTTGCTTTCCCAGATCCAGCAGGGTGTCACTGATATCCGAAAACCCCGATTCCGCCCGAATCACCACACAGGGATCCCCCCCCATCAACGACGGGGTCAACATCAGATCATACAGCGTGCCGGTGGCATCCCTGATATCATCGGCATACAGGGTGGTGTGGGTGTGGGTGGGCAGGGCCGCTTTGATCTGATCCACCCCTTTGCGGATGCTGCCTTCGTTATCGCCGTGAAACACGAGGGTCAGCAGATCCTTACCCAGACGGGGGGTGATTTTGGGCAAAGCAATGGGCGTTAATTTCATACTGGGGATATTTGAGGCTACGGGACGCTCTGTCAAGAGGGCGCGGACGATTTCCTGTTGCCTGTTGTGCGATGCCTGATATTTTGGGTTTTGTTTTGCCACCGTGCCTCAGGAGCCCCCCCCATGACCATGTCCATCCCCACTCACCCCTCAAAGCCCCTTCGCGCTGTTGTTCTGGGGGGCAGTGGTTACACGGGGGCGGAGGTTTTGCGGCTGCTGTTGCCCCACCCTGCCTTTCACGTTGTGGCCGTGACGGGGGAAAGCCACGCGGGGGCATCATTGGGGGATGTGTTTCCCCATTTGGGATCGACCATGACCCTCGTGAAGCTGGAGGATGTGTCGTTTCAGGATATTGACGTGGTGTTTTCCTGTCTGCCCCATGCGGCGGGTCAAGGGGTTATGGCGTCTTTGCCGGCATCCTGCGTCATTGTGGATTTATCGGCGGATTTTCGCCTGCGGGATGTGGCCACCTACGAACACTGGTACGGCCCCCATTTGGCCAAGGATCTGCAAAAGCAGGCGGTTTATGGTTTATCAGAATGGTACGAAGACGATATCCGCACCGCCCGCCTGATTGCCAACCCGGGATGTTATCCCACGGCCAGTTTACTGCCCTTAATTCCCTTGCTGCGGGGGGGATTGATTGACAGCGATCTGATCATTGATGCCAAATCCGGCATCAGCGGCGCGGGGCGAAAGGCCAATGTCACACTGCTGGGGGCAGAGCGCATGGAAAATTTTTCCGCTTATGGTCTGGGGCACCATCGTCATTATCCGGAAATTGTGCAGGAATGTCAGGCGGCGGCGGGACAATCTGTCCGTTTGACGTTTACGCCCCATCTGGTGCCCATGGTGCGGGGGATGTTGGCCACCATCTATGTGCGCGGGGGGGATTTGGGGGTGATTCAAAAAACCCTTGAGGAGGTCTATAGCCATGCCCCGTTTGTCCATGTGACCCACAAGGCGGAACATTTGGCCACAAAATATGTATCCGGCACCAATCGGTGCCATCTGGGGGCCTTTGCGGGGTATCATGATGGGGATGTGATTTTGGTTTCGGTGATTGATAATCTGGGCAAGGGCGCCGCCGGTCAGGCCGTTCAAAACGCCAACATCCGCTTTGGGCTGGACCCTGCGCTGGGACTGGGGACCTTGGCCGCGTATCCTTGATCTAAACTTTGGCACGACCTTTGCATAGTTGTTTCCAAGCCTTTTCACGTAAAGAAAAGGCAAAAACATCTAGGGAAGACCCAAAGACAAAGGAAACATGCTATGGTCCAGATTACCGTTTCAACCAACGTGGCGTCGTTAACATCGAATCGCTATTTGAACAAAAACGTCAGCGACACGTCACAGTCGATTTCCCGTTTGTCTTCGGGCTTGCGGATTGTTCAGGCCTCGGACGATGCCGCCGGCTTGGCGATTTCTAATAAACTCCGCGCAGACGAGGGGGCCTTAGATCAGGCCATTCGTAACGCATCCCAAGGGGCCTCCACCCTGCAGGTGGCCAACGGGGCGCTGGATCAAATCAGCCAAATTCTGCTGCGTCTGAAGGTTTTGGCCACACAGGTGGTCAACGGAACCCTGGGCACCAACGAACGCCAAATTGTCCAACAGGAAGTTAGCCAGTTGGTGGAACAGGTCGATGCCACCGTGGATCAAACGAACTGGAACGGGATCAACCTGTTTGATGGGGGGGATCGGGGAATTTCACCAAAAAACCCATTTGCGGCGGATTCCAATGCGACGAGGACAGCCTTAACCACCATCGCGGGAACCCGTTTTGACGACGGCAGTGTTAACATTGCTGTCTCTGGTTTTGTGGATGGAGAGGTTCATGATGCTCGCTCAACCTGGACCAATACCCCTGCAGACACCCTGACCATTGAGGTTGATATTGGATCCCAGACCTTTCGGGCCGAAAGAACCACGGATATTGCGTCTGGTGGTACAATTACGTTGGTGAGCACAACCAATACGGCAAATTCGATCACCCTCACAAGTGATGCTCTCATTGACGTCAATACAGATCAAAGTGGCGCCGTGCAGACGGACCTTCGTGGGCTTTTTGGTGTTACGTCAGGAAACAACGTTGTCTTTGACGCCAGCAGTGTTCCCGCTGGCTATTCCACCGCCGCTGCGGGGACGTATTTTTCCGCCACACCCATCACCAACACCCTGACGCGGGGTCGGGTTGAGGGGACCGTATCCGATGTTCGCGTTCAGGACATTGGGTCCACAGGCCTGCTGCAGGTGACTGTGGATGTGGGCAATCAAACCTTTCAGGGGATTGTGGCCAACAATGCGTCCTCGGGATCTGTGATTTTGTTAACCAGCACGAAAAACCCACAAAACAGCTTTCAAATCAACACCAACGCGAACTTCCCCCCCGTCACGGCAGCGGCCCTGCAAACGGATTTAGATACGGTGTTTAATTTAACGGCCACAGCCACCAACCCGCCGGTGAACTTTACCGCCAAACGGATGGGTGAAGATACCATTATCAATCGCCTCAACACCGCCTCCACCGCCACATCCATCAATGATGTGATTCAGGCCACAGGTGCAGCGGAAGTGGGAACCTATACCCTGACTTCGCGCTATGACAGCACCAACAACAAAACGACGCTGTATCTGGAACATGAGGACGGCACACTCTTCACCCGCGATTTGGATGATCTGGATCAAGTATGGTCGGGAACAAAGGACGAATACAACATTAGCTTTACCAATGGTTTGGTTCTGAACATGAACAAAGAGGCCGTGGCCCGCCTGCAGGATGGTGTGGATCCTAATGGACTATCCGGAAGCCTTCCCCACCCTGGTCAGGATCTGGATGCCCTGGTGTTCACCATTGATCCGGGCGATGTCACCACCATGGATTTTCAGGTGGGCATCGAAGCCAATGATTTAATCACCGTCAAATTTGTGTCCATGAACACGGAAAATTTAGGCATTCACGGATTGAATGTCGAAACAGCAGAGGGCGGCACAAAGGCCTCGGGAGCAATCGATGGAGCCATCAAGCGCGTAGGAGAGGCCCAAGCCCAATTGGGGGCCATTCAGTCCCGAATGGGCTTTGTGATTCAGAATGCCCAGATCACTTTGGAAAACACGAAAGCCTCTCGCGCAACCTTTACCGATGTGGATTTTGGGGCGGAGGTGACCATCTTTACCTCGAAACAGACCCTCTCCCAGGCCGCCGCGTCCATGTCCGCGCAGGCCAACAGGATTCCCGAGTTATTCCTGCAGATGTTGCAGGGATAAGGCTCAGATGATGGAGCCCAACTTGCCCCGCTCTTTGCGAAAAGAGCGGGGCTTTTTTTGTTGACCCCATAACGAAATCCGTTGGTATAGTGGGGAGGTGTCTTCTCCTTGTCTTTTGAGGCTCTGATGGTGACCAACGATACGCTTTCACCGTTTTTATCCAGCGCCGCCATGGTTTTTATGGTTGCCGGCGTTGTGGTGCCGGTGTTTCAGAAATTGCGCATTCCACCCACCTTAGGGTATGTGCTGGCGGGTATCCTTTTGGGTCCCTTTGGATTGATTCGCTTGGTGCCAGAGGATTTATCGGGGGTGGCCCTGCATCAGGGAAATATCATGTCTCTGCTGGCAGAGTTGGGCATTATGGCCCTGCTGTTTATGATCGGGCTAGAGCTATCGCTGGATCGCTTGCGGGATATGCGGCGCATGGTTTTGGGACTGGGGAATAGCCAGATTTTGGTCACCGGCGCCGTTATTGGGGGGGTGGCCATCCTGTTTGGCCATGCTGCCCCCACGGCGGTGTTGCTGGGGGTGTGTTTGGCGTTATCCTCAACGGCCATGGTGATGCAAACCATGGGGGAAAACAACTTAACGGCCAGACCGCTGGGGGTGATGTGTTTTTCTGTGTTGTTGATGCAGGATTTGGCAGTGGTGCCCCTGTTGATTTTGGTGGGGGCTTTGACTTTGGGGCCGGCAGACCATGGGGATTTGGGACGTTTGATTGTGGAATCTCTGCTGGGGGCGGGATTGGTTCTGGTGGGCATGATGGTGCTGGGGCGGTGGTTGTTGCGCCCCCTGATGCAGAGCGTTTCGGCCGCCCGTAACAGCGAATGGCTGATGGCCTTTGTGCTGCTGAGTGTGTCTGCTGCTGCGTTAATCACCCACAAAGCCGGTCTTTCCCCCGCGCTGGGGGCGTTTTTGGCGGGCCTTGTGGTGGCAGAAACGGCCTATCGCCACGAAGTCCATGTGATTTTAGAGCCGCTGAAGGGGCTGTTGCTGGGTATTTTTTTTCTGTCTGTGGGTATGGCCATTGATGTTCGCGCCGTGTTGGATCATCCCCTGTGGCTGATGGCATCAGTGGTGGGTCTTTTTTTGATCAAGGCCATGGTGTTTTATCCCTTGGCCCGTTTATGGGGGATTGCCCGCGGCATGGCTGTGGAGGGGGCTTTGATTCTGGCCCAAGCGGGCGAGTTTGCCTTTGTCCTGCTGGGGATGATGATGGCGGGAGGATTGCTGAGTGCGGCGGACGGGCAGTTTTTTCTGTTGGTGGTGGCCCTGTCCATGATGACATCGCCCCTTGTGTTCCATTTGGCCCCACGGGTGCGGGCCTTCTTGGATCCTGAGACCCCTGAGGGCACGGACCATCATCCCTCAACCCCCTTTGTTTTGGTGGTGGGGCTAGGACGGGTGGGGCGATGCA
Source organism: Alphaproteobacteria bacterium (assembly GCA_947458145.1). Taxonomy (GTDB): domain Bacteria; phylum Pseudomonadota; class Alphaproteobacteria; order JAJTHO01; family CANGYM01; genus CANGYM01. The sequence goes on from CANGYM010000005.1 coordinate 21,116, forward strand.
TTGCCCAAGCCCTGAAAGACAATCACCGCCCCCATTTGGCCATGGACCGCCGCATGAGCGCCGTTCATCATGCCCAAAAAGAGGGCATTTCCGCATTTTACGGAGACATACGGAACATCCAGCATATTCATCATGCGGTGGCGTCTGGGGCGTTTGCCGTGATTCTGGCCGTGGATTCCCTGCCCCTGACGCGGGATGTGGTGGGCACCATTCACCGGCACCATCCCACCCTGCCCCTGATTGTGCGGGCCCATAACAAAGAATCCATCGATGATCTTTACGCCCTGGGGGCCAGTGTGGTTGTGGCGGAGGACGTGGGTCTGGCGGAAAAGCTGCTAACAGGGCTGGATCATTCGGCCATTTAGAGGAATTCTGCTCAAAGCCCATCCGGCGATAGCCACAGCGGGACACAAAATAAAAACAAAGACAGATGGCCCGATCTCTGATGGCAACAAAATCCAAAGAAAATCCTTGACGCCCACCCCCCAGATGCCCCAAATAAAGGAATCTTTGATGATGCGGGTGTAGCTCAATGGTAGAGTTCCAGCCTTCCAAGCTGGCTGTGAGGGTTCGATCCCCTTCACCCGCTCCACCTTGTATCGGCAGGATCTACCAAGGGGATATGGCGGAACCGGTAGACGCAACGGACTTAAAATCCGTCGGCTTTTAACAGCCGTGCCAGTTCGACTCTGGCTATCCCCACCAGATTTTGAGAGTGACTTGCTTTTTCCCCCAAGATCCATCACATTGAATGCTGTTGAATGAACTTCCGATGTGGGTTTTGCCATGTGTCAACGCTGCGATGATTTTGATGATCATGCCCTGAATGCGGGGGATCAGGACCTGAGTATGTCTGACGTTCTGACGCGTCTTTTAACACCTTCACCCCCCAAAGCTGACGAGGATTTTTCGTAACATGACCGACATTTCCGACATTCGCATTGGCGAGCTGATGAAGGGCAAAAAGGCCCTGATTGTCGGCGTGGCCAATGAACATTCCATTGCCTATGGCATTGCCCGTTCTTTGTCGCGGGCGGGGGCAGAGCTGGCGATTACCTATCAAACGGAAAAAACCAAAACCTTTGTGGAGCCCTGTTTGGCCGATTTACGGGTGCCGTTGTTCATGCCGTGTGATGTGACGCAGGCAGGATCGCTGGAGGCCGTTTTTGAGGCCATTGAAAAAACATGGGGCCGTTTGGATGTGCTGGTGCATGCCATCGCCTTTGCCCCGCGGGAGGATTTGCACGGTCGCGTGGTGGATTGTTCCCTAAACGGCTTTTTGAATGCCATGGATGTGTCGTGCCATTCGTTTATCCGTATGGCCAAACTGGCCGAGCCCCTGATGAAAGACGGCGGGGCCATGTTCACCATGACCTATTACGGGTCTGAAAAAGCTGTGCCCAATTACAATATGATGGGCCCTGTGAAGGCGGCCCTGGAAAGCACCGTGCGGTATCTGGCGCTGGAGCTGGGGGAAAAACGCATTCGTGTCAATGCCATTTCCCCCGGCCCCATGATGACGCGGGCGGCTTCGGGATTGAAGAAATTTGAACATCTGTTGTCACTGGCCGCCGAGCGGGCGCCCACCCATCATTTGGTGACGTTGGATGATGTGGGACGCACGACGACCTTTTTGGCGTCGGATCTGGCCCCCAGCATTACGGGGGACGTGATTTATATTGACGGCGGATACCACATTGTCGGGTAAAGGGACCACGTTGATCCGTGTTGGCCATGCCCTGCCGGCGGCGTACCAAACCCTGTGCGATGATTTGTGCAAACGGTTGCGCCCTGCCCCCAGTATCCTGACCCTGCCGCCCAGTCTGCACAAAGGCCCCGCGGGCCTGCGGGATGAAGGGGATCGCATCCGAAAAATTCTGCCCGCCAAAGGCACCGTGATTGCGCTGGACAGGGGCGGTGTCATGTTGGGAACAGAGGATTTCGCGGCGGCCCTAGCCCGTTGGCCCCAGCCCACCTTTATCATCGGCGGGGCAGAGGGGCAGGATCCGGATCTGCTGAAAACAGCCCACCATAATTTGTCCCTTGGCCCCATGACCATGGCCCACGCGCTGGCATGTTTGGTGTTGATGGAACAGATTTACCGCGCCCAGTGCATCCGCACCCATCATCCGTACCATCGGGATTAACGCAAAAGCCATACGCACAGCCCAAGAAAAACGGGGCGAAGCGGAAAAATACCCCACCGCAGGCTGAGGGAGGATGATTGTTTTCGTCTTGGCCCAGGGCGCCCCCCACAATTTGATTGTGATTTTTGCGTGGGTGTGAGAAAAAGAAAAATCCAACAACAACGATCTTACCCGAGGTTTTATTCATGGTTGCCTTTGCTCTGCCTAAAAATTCAACCTACACCGTTGGGCATTTTTTTCCGGCGGCCAAAACGGCCCGTCGCACCAAAATTTTTCGCATTTACCGGTATGACCCCGATGGGGAAAGCAATCCGCGGGTGGATGCCTACGAGGTTGATTTGGACACCTGCGGCCCCATGGTTCTGGATGCCCTGATTAAAATTAAAAACGAAATTGACCCCACATTGACCTTTCGCCGGTCCTGCCGCGAGGGGATTTGCGGCAGCTGTTCCATGAACATCGACGGGGGCAACACGCTGGCCTGTTTAAAGCCCATTGCCGATATTGATGGGGAAGTGCGCATTTTTCCCCTGCCCCATATGCCGGTGATTAAGGATTTGGTTCCCGATCTTTCCCAGCCCTATGCCCAGTATCAATCCATCAAGCCTTGGCTGCAAAGCGATACGGCCCCTGCCTCTGGCAGCGAGCGTCTGCAAAGCATCGAAGAGCGCAAAGAACTGGACGGATTGTGGGAATGCATTTTGTGTTTCTGCTGTTCCACCAGCTGCCCCAGTTATTGGTGGAATGGGGACCGTTATCTGGGCCCTGCGGTGCTGCTGCAGGCCTATCGCTGGATTGCCGACAGCCGTGACGAAGCCACGGGCGAGCGTCTGGATGCGCTGGAGGATCCCTTTAAACTGTACCGTTGTCACACCATCATGAACTGCACCAACGCCTGTCCCAAGGGCCTGAACCCTGCCAAAGCTATTGGGAATATCAAAAAGAAGATGGTGGAACGTCAACATTGATGGTGTCCATGGGCCAGTGTCGTGTTTTTTTGGTTGTGCTGCTGGCGGCGGCGATGCTTTCCCTTTCTGCCTGTGGTCGCAAAATTCCCCTAGAAAGACCCAGCCCCACGCCGGTGGAGCGTTCTGGGGATGCGGACAATAACGCTCAGTGATCCTGCGCCCCAAACTCTGATGGCCGACAGCCCATGGGCCAAAATGGTCCACCCCCCCCCTTTGGTTACATTTCGTAACATATCCATCGTTGTTTTGCTTGGGCCCTATCCGTTACCATGCATGGTGAACGAATACCCTGAGCAATAAAAAAGGCTATTTCCGCATGAAAAAACAAAAAACCCTTGCCAAGGCCATTTCTTTTTCTGGTGTTGGCTTGCACACGGGTGATGAGGTCACATTGACATTAAAGCCTGCCCCTGTGAACCACGGGATTGTGTTTCATCGCACGGATCTAAACATTTCTATTCCTGCCCATCATGCTTTGGTGGAGCCCTCTCCGCTGTGCACCACCTTGGTCAGTCTTTGCGGCCGCGCCCGTGTGTCCACGGTGGAGCATCTGATGTCCGCCTTGGCCGGATGCCGTGTGGACAATTTGGTTGTGGAAATCAACGGGGGCGAAATGCCCATCATGGATGGCAGCGCCGCACCCTTTGTTCAGGCCATCATTGCTGCAGGATTGATTCCCCAAGCGGCCCAGCGCCGCGCCTATCGCATTTTGCGGGCGGTTCATGTTCATGATGGTGACAAAACGGCATCTCTATTGCCCAGCATTTCCCCCGATTTGTCCATCACCTGTCGCATTGATTTTAATCATGCGGCCATTGGGGCCCAGACCTTCACGCTGGCCTCTTTGGATGATTTTGGGGATCTGATTGCCCGCGCCCGGACCTTTGGCTTTGAAAAAGACATTGCGACCTTACGCAAGATGGGATTGGCCAAGGGCGGCAGTCTGGATAATGCCATTGTGTTCGGGGATACCCGCGTTTTAAATCCCGAAGGCATGCGGTACGAAAACGAATGCGTGCGTCACAAGGTTCTGGACGCCGTTGGGGATCTTTATCTGGCAGGCTTGCCGTTGGTGGGGGATTTTTATGGGTATTGCTCGGGCCATTTTTTAAACTATCGCTTGCTGACAGAGCTGTTTGCCACCCCAGATGCCTATGAGGAAATTCTGTGCGGCGCCGATGAACTGACCATGGATATGGCCCGCGAAACCGGTGATTTGCACCCGCTCTGGGCCTAAACCCCCGCCCATAACCTGAAGAGAACCCATGGACTTTTGGGATTTTTAGGCCTTGGGCCGAGGGCCCGCACGGCCCGTGCCATGATTCCCATATCCCCCTGCCCTCTTTCTGGTCCCCCCTCCCAAAGGTTTGGGGGACAATCCCCCCGCATCACGTGTTTTTGCCAGCCCCACAGGGAAAAACTGGGAACACTGTCCCCATAAATCACGGTGCCCATAGCGCCAAAAGTTTGCTGTAAATAATCGGTCCAATCCTGCGGTGTGGCGGGTTTCGTATCCAAAACTGCCCGAAAAGATGCGATGATCACGGTCAAAGCCGGATGCTGCAGCAGATCCTGCGGCGCCTCTTGCAACAAGGGGTGGTCGGCATAGTGACCTTTGGCTAAGGTATCAGCCCACCATTGCAGTTTGATGTGGGTGAGCAGGGTCTCGCTGTCCTCCCCCCCCTGTTGGCCCGTCATGGCAAACCACGTGGCCAGCAAAGCCATGCCGGACTGAAGCCGCTGTTTTTTCTGGGGATCCCGCATCAACAGGCTGGCCATAAAGGCCAAATAATCTTGATCGTAAAGGGTTTTTTCCGTTACGGTTGTGGGGACAGGGCGGGGCATGTTAAAATTTTCTGCACCAACGTGGAAACATCATCACCATCCGCAGGAATGATGACTTGGGCCTTTTCATACCATGGCTGTCGCTGGGCGTATAGCCTTTCGGCATCCCGTTCCCACGTGGGGGATTGCAGCAGGGGGCGATGGGTGCGTTCTTTTGACAGACGCGCCCACAACAGTGGCGGGGTAACCTTCAGCCAGATCGTTGTGGTGTTCTCCTGAAGCAGGGTGTGGGTTTTGGGCCATGCAAAGGCCCCGCCGCCCGTGGCCACAACACACTTTGGGGGCAGCAGGCGCACGGCGTTATATTCATAATCCCGAAAACCAACCTCCCCCCACGTGGCAAAAATCTGGGGGATGGGGGCCTTGGCCATCTGGGCAATCTCATCATCCAGATCCACAAAAGGGATATTCAGAGCCTGCGCCAAGGCCCTGCCCACCGTGGATTTGCCGCACCCCATAAACCCCACGAGGGATAGGGGGCGGGAGGGGGTCAAAGAAGGGATCCGTGATAAAACCATAAAGCCGCGGCAACCCCCAAAGTTATCTGGTCAACGTTATGCGTGTAACAACGTGTTTTTAATTTCTTTTTTTTCCAAAACTATGGTAAAGAACGATCCCTCATTCTCAAAGCCCTTTTGGATTTTTTTTATGCCGCAAAACACTCGCCTGCGCAACATTGCCATTATTGCCCACGTTGACCATGGAAAAACAACTTTGGTGGATGCTATTTTGCGCCAAAGTGGAACCTTTCGCACCAACCAAGCTGTGGTGGAGCGGGCCATGGACAAAGGGGATCTGGAAAAAGAGCGCGGCATCACCATTTTGGCCAAATGCACGGCCATTGATTGGGACGGACACCGCATCAACATCATTGACACCCCCGGCCACGCCGATTTTGGGGGTGAGGTCGAGCGAATTTTGCATATGGCCGATGGCGTGATCCTGTTGGTGGATGCGGCGGAGGGCACCCTGCCCCAGACCAAGTTCGTTCTGACAAAAGCCCTGAAACAGGGTATGCGTCCCGTCGTGTTAATCAACAAAATTGACCGACCCGATGCCCGTCCGGACGAGGTTTTAAACGAAATTTTTGATCTGTTCGTGGCGCTGGATGCCAATGAAGAGCAGCTGGATTTTCCTGTGCTGTATGCCTCGGGCCGCGCCGGATGGTGCGCCGAAAGTTTGGATGCGCCCCGTGAAAACCTGCACCCCCTGCTGGATTTGGTGCTGCGGCACGTGCCCGCCCCCACGGTGGATTTTGATGCGCCGTTTTCCATGTTGGCCACGTTGCTGGATTATGACCCGTATTTGGGCCGTGTTTTAACGGGGCGTGTTGTCAGCGGAACAGCCAAAGTTAATGCCCAAGTTCATGCGCTGGATTTAAAGGGCAACGTGACGGATCGTTTCCGCCTGACCAAACTGTTTAGCTACAAAGGTCTGGAACGCGCCCCTGTTGGGTCAGCCGAGGCCGGCGATATCGTCTGTATCGCGGGCATGACCGTGGCCACGGTTGCCGATACGGTGGCAGATACATCGGTGAGCCAGCCCATTCAAACTACCCCCATTGACCCCCCCACCATGGCCATCACCCTCAGCGTGAATGATTCCCCCTTGGCGGGGACGGAGGGGAAAAAGCTGACCTCCACCATGATTCGCGAACGCCTGATGGCGGAAAATGAGGGAAACGTGGCCATCCGTGTGTCCGAAACCGCCGGCAAAGATGCCTTTGAGGTCGCCGGACGGGGGGAATTGCAGCTGGGTGTTTTGATTGAAACCATGCGGCGCGAGGGCTTTGAAATGTCCGTGTCCCGCCCCCGCGTTTTGCTGCGCAAAACCGAGGATGGACAAACCGAAGAACCCTATGAAGAGGTCATCGCCGACGTTGATGAAGAATTCACCGGCGTGGTGGTGGAAAAAATGTCCGTGCGCAAGGCCGAAATGGTGGACATGCGCCCCAGTGGGGGCGGGAAAACCCGCATTACCTTTATTGCGCCGTCGCGGGGATTGATTGGGTATCAGGGGCAGTTTTTGACCGACACGCGGGGCACTGGGGTTTTGAACCGTTTGTTTCACAGCTATGGCCCCTACAAAGGCGAGATTGCCGGCCGCCGCAATGGCGCCCTGATTTCCACCGACAAAGGGGAAGCCGTGGCCTATGCCATTTTCAACCTGCAAGATCGGGGGACGATGTTCATTAACCCGGGCGACAAAGTTTATCAGGGCATGATCGTGGGGGAACACAGCCGCGACAATGATTTGGATATCAATGTTTTAAAGGGCAAACAGCTGACCAACATCCGCGCCGCCGGCAAGGATGACGCCCTGATCCTGACCCCGCCACGGAAAATGAGCATGGAGGACATGATCAGCTATATCAACGATGATGAATTGCTGGAGGTCACCCCGCAATCCCTGCGCCTGCGGAAAAAACACCTAACCCCCAACGAACGCACTCAGGCGAAAAAGCGGGTGAGTTAGGGGGGGGGATTATCTTTGACTGTGTCAAAAGGGTTACTTCACCACAGACACGGCCATATTGGGGTTGGCGGGATTGACGATCAATTCCTGCCGTGCGGGGGAAATCAGCACGTCCATGTCCTCCATGGGAACGGCCCCCAATAGGACTTCATTGCCCAAAACCAAGGCGCCAACATAGCACTGACGATTATCAAACGCCACCTTCACAGGCCCCACATAGGGAACGCGGTGCACAGACCCATCGGCAATACGGGCTTCGCGGTATTCCAACGTTTCCAGTTGCAGCTGCGATACCACATGGGGCGGCAAACACAAATGCAACGCCCCTGTATCCACCAACGCGGACACCTCAAGGGGGCGCAAGGCCGGATCCCGCGGATTGCTCAGGGTAAGGGGGGCGTAAACAAGGCCCATAATAAACACCTCTTGAAACACAAAAACACCTTAAGACTTTCCCATAAGGAAGGGAAAAAATCAAAAGGAATGTGGGGGTTATCCTTGGGTTCGGTCTGGTATTAGCTTTGCAACCGTTCGACAGAGGTTTTCAGGCGATAAGGTTGCCTCATCCCTTCCTTGATAATAACCGCGCACGAATTGCGCTTGGCAATAAGCACGCAGGATGGTGACGGCTTTACCAACTTCTGTTTCATTAAATAAGGGTGCGCTTTCACTATCTTTTAGGCCCTCTAAGGTTTTTTGGAAACAAGAATCTCCATCACCCCACAAATCTTTAAATTTTTTTTGAGGTTCAGAATATCTGTCATAAAATACAGAGGGGCCTCCTACCCCAGCGCCGTTACGATAATATAATTCCATCTGTTCCAATGCAGCACCATACAGTGCATAAAGAGGACGCCCTGACAGTTTAAGGGCTGTGCTAGGTGGCAAGGATTCCTTTAATGCATTTATATACGAGACACCCAAAGCATCTTGATCATATCCAAATGTACGCTTGGCATTTCGGATTATTCTACCAAAACGGGCCTCCAATTCTGATTGTTTCGGTATAAGACCCTGTTTAAAAGCTGTTTCCCACGCCAGCAATTGTTGCGTGATTTTACTAAAGAATTCGATGTTTTGCGGGGGGGGGGGGTGTTTTCAGACATTTTTTAAATCCATAAATAAAAATTATAAAATATCTTATACTAAATCCACGAGGATGTCACAGAAAAAAATACGGCTGCCGGTTCTTTTTGACTTTTCTATAAAAAAAGGTTAGACTGGTTGACATGATCCAAGATCAAAAAGAGATTCCGGATGGAAAACATAGGGGCTTTTGAGGCCAAAACCCATTTTTCTGAATTGTTGCGTCAGGTAGAGGCTGGAGACACCATCATCATTACCCGTCATGGCCGTCCCGTGGCGCGTTTGGTGGGATGGGATGCCGACCTTGAAACAATCCAAGAGGACAAAGCGAGCAACGCTGTTTCTGTTCTGCATGCCTTTGTTCGGCCCCCTTTGCCCACAGGCATGACGCGGCGAGATGTCATTGAAGACGGTCGCAATCCATCATGATGGTTTTGGATTGTTCCGTGGCCGCCGCCTGGGTTTTTCAAGACGAGCAAACGCCAAAAGCCCTGCAGATCCTAGAGCGGATTGGCAAAGATGGGGCCATCGTCCCACCCCTGTGGCACGATGAACTGGGGAATGTTTTGATGGTGGGCTATCGTCGGGGGCGATTATCCCAAGATCAGGTGACGCTCTTTTTAAACGCCGTGGCGGATTTGCCCCTGAAAACAGCAGAGGTTGTAACGGTCACAAAACGGGGACTCTGGCATGAAAAAGCATCATGGGGATTGTCGGGATACGATGCGGCCTATCTGCATTTGGCCCTGCAACGCAAAATCCCCTTAGCCACGCTGGATCAAACATTGGCCGCAACAGCCTTGAGGCTGGGGGCTCGTGTGATGTAGGGGCATCTGCCGAACACGGCAGGCAGCTGGAGGATGGGGCTTTAGGAAGGCAAAACCCACATCAATGCATCAGGCGGCTTGGCTCTCTCTGCGCCAAACAGGGAAAGGATCCGGCAATTTTGACCATTGTGTTATATTAAGGGTTTTTGCCTGATCATCCCCCACCAGACAGGCATCCAGCTCGCGGCGAATCCATGCTTGGTCGTAATCAATGCCTATGAACACCAACTCTTGACGGCGATCCGCATAGACAGGATGCCAATTTTTTTTCAAAAGTTTGTGCCATTCCTTGTCTTGTGGCCACCGTTCTTTGGGTATATTTGTCCACCAAATGCCCGTGGCTTCTGTTTGCACCACAGCACCCGCCTGATGAAGATCCCCCACCCATTCAGGGCGGCTCGCCAACCAAAAAAATCCCTTGGCACGAAGGATCCCCGGCCATGGTTTTTGGGTAAAGGCATGAAACTTGGCGGGATGAAAGGGGCGACGCGCCCGATAAACAAAGCTTTTGATACCGTATTCTTCTGTTTCTGGTTTGTGGTCCCTAAAGCTATAAAGTTCTTGTGACCACAGGGGATAGGTTTCGGCCTCCCCTTCTTTGAACAGCCCCGTGTTTAAAATGGCCGACAGGTGAATGTTCCCGCGCTCCGCTTCGATAATGCGGGCAACGGGGTTAAGGGCTTTGATGACCTTATACACTATGGCTTTTGTATCAGCGTTTACCAAATCGGTTTTATTGAGGACAATCACATTGGCAAACTCAATTTGTTCCACCAGCAGGTTCACCAGCGGGCGGTTATCATCGTCTCCCAGCGATTCCCCGCGATCTTTCAGGAAATCCTGACTGGAATAGTCTTTGAGCAGGCTGGCGGCATCCACCACCGTCACCATGGTATCCAGCCGCGCCACATCCGACAGGCTGTTGTCGTCTTCATCCCGAAAACTGAACGTGGCCGCCACAGGCATAGGCTCTGAAATGCCGGTGGATTCTATCACCAAATAATCATATTGGCCTGATTCTGCCAGGGCCCGAACTTCTTGCAGCAAATCCTCTCGCAAGGTGCAGCAAATGCAACCATTGGACATTTCCACCAGATTTTCTTGTGTATGGGAAACCCCCGTGTGATCCCCTGCCACCAATGCGGCATCAATATTCACCTCGCTCATATCATTCACAATCACCGCCACTTTACGCCCTTCGCGGTTATTCAAGATATGATTCAGCAACGTGGTTTTTCCGGCACCCAAAAAACCGGAAAGAACCGTGACGGGAAGTAACTTTTGATTTGATATCAATGACATGACTTGACCTTTTTGATAGACTAAGGAGAGTATTGCGTTATGTTATAATATAACACAATAGCCTGTCAACGCAAACAAAGCCAAGATCCCCCCACATCACCCTTTGGGTTTTAAACACCGATGACACATCCCAAACACCTCCACCACTGAGGCGCGGGGGTGAAAGCCAAGATCCTTGGCCTTAGCAGGGATCAGGGCGGAGAGTTCTGTGTCGCAAAATTCCTTGGCATCGCCGCACGCATCACAAATCAACAGCTGACAGGCCTTGTGCGTTCCTGGGTGATGACACGGCACATAGGCATTTAAGGCATGCACTTTGTGAAGGAGGCCCTGCGCCTCTAAAAAATCAATGGCACGGTACACGGTGGGGGGCTTGGGGGATCCAATGCCCTTTTGCCGCAGAACCTCGATCATGTCATAGGCCTTGGCGGGCGTATCATGGGCCCACAGATGCTCCAGCAACACATGACGAATGGGGGTCATGTCCAAAGCGTGGTTATGACAATACGCCGTTACAACATCAGGGATCATGGGATCATTTCCGATTCAACAAAGGGTGCTGGGGTGGTGCCAGATCCGGATCATCCTGTGGCCAACTGGCCGCCAGAAACAAACTGGCCACCACCACAATGAACAAACCCGCCCCCACACCCAGCAGGGCATGAATCACACGCAAAAACGTTTCTGACGCCCCAAACAACCGCAGCAACCCCGTTTTGGATTGCAACGCCAGAACCGCCAGCGTGGCTGTGGTGATAAAGGTCCCCACGCCCATGGCCAGCGTGGCCAAAACCCCCGCCCACACCGCGCCCATCATGCAGGCAAACACCAACAGAATAATGGCCCCCGTGCAGGGCCGAATGCCGATGGACAGAATCATCAGGGCAAGGGATCGCCGGTCAGAAGCCGCCGCCACCGCCGCAGGATCCATCCCGTGATTGCAATCTTCATGGTGGTGATGCGGCTCTTTAATATGCCATGCTTCGCGCAGGCCGCGCATCAGCAGGGCCAGACCCACCAGCGCCATAAAGCCATAACCGGCAACCTCTAGCCACGCGGCGGCCTTTTCGATTTCATGACGGGCCAAACCCAGAATCTGATAAAGCCCCACCACCAAAACAATGGCCGTGATGGCTTGGAGCAAAGACGACAAGGCCGAAACCATAATTCCGCGCCTGAGCGTATGCCGCCCCGCCAGCAAATAGCCGGTAACAATCACCTTGCCATGCCCAGGCCCCACCGCATGAAAAATGCCATACAAAAACCCCACACTGACCAGCGATAACGTGGCCCCCAGCGCATTGGTTTCCGCCACCGCCCGCAAATCCCTGCCCATGGTTTCATGAAACAGCTTTTGCTGGGCCTGTATCCACAGCAGCGCGGTGGCAACAGCATCTTCCCACACAGGAAAGAAGACCACCACGCCTGCCACCAAGACAAGAAACACCACCAACAGGACAAGGCGGGCCTTTCGTGTCTGCGGCGGCAAAGGGGCAGGACCGGCATCCTCGTGATGATGGGTGCATCCTGTATGACCGTGATGATGGTGGGGGTGTTCGGGCATCATGGGATTTTATCAGGGTTGACAGTGGATACGAACACGCTCGGCAAAAAAACGCCCCAGATCATCCGGCGCTTTGGCATTTTTATCCAACGCCCCTGCCATGGCAATGATGGCAACGTCGGGTTTGGGACGCTCTAAGGTTGCGCGACAGGATGGGGCATTGCGGATCGTCACGCCGTCTTTGTCCACGTGTTTCATATCAATATAATAACTGGGATCGTAAATCCGATAACTGACGGCCTGTTTTTGGGGATGAACAGGGTTTTCTAAAATCAAGGTAAAGGAAAGACGGATCCGATTGTCCGTGATATCCGAGGCCACATCCCGATACCCCGTGAAGTTCACACGGGTTGTATCCGCATCCATAAAGGTAAAATAACCAAACGGTTTCAGGTTATCCAAGTTCTGCTGACCCAGTTCCAATAGTTTTTTTGTATCGAGGGTCTTTTTCTGGCCAACACCAAAATCCTGCAGGGCAAATTCGGTGTAAAATTCATCAAACAGCCACGTCTGCCGTAGACCCGTGATCTGGCCCTGTGCATCAAACAGAATTTCCGATTGCACATCAATCCACGCATGGGGATGGGCGCGGGCGGGCGCAGAACTCAGGCACAGGACAAACAGCCCTGCACCGCCAGCAACAAGAAAAAAAGATAAAGACCGCAAAATTGTTCTAGCCAAGGCTGTCATGGTGTTATAGTATAACATGCGATGTTTTTTTAAGGCAAGCCCAAAACCATGAGCCATTTTTCCCCCAGACCCACATGCTTATCATATTCGGCGGGTGTGCGTCTGCTTTTTGTTGCGGTGTTGCTGCTGGTGTTATGGGCTGTGATGGGCGCGGTTTTGTCATGAGTCTGGTGTTTCACAATCTAACCGTCGGCTATGACAGACACCCTGCGGTGCATCATTTGTGCGGCACGCTGAAGGATAACAGCCTAACGGCCATTATTGGCCCCAACGGCGGGGGAAAAAGCACACTGCTAAAGGCCATTGTGGGATTGTTAAAACCCCTGTCGGGCCATATTCAAAAAACCGGTCGGTGCCAAGTGGCCTATCTGCCCCAAGTGACCGAGATCGACCGCAGCTTTCCGGTGTCAGTTTTTGATACCGTTCTTTTGGGATTTTGGCCCGTGTGTGGTCTGTGGAGGGGCATCACAAGGCACCAACGCCACGAAGCCCTGCAGGCTCTAGAGGCGGTGGGCATGGAATCCTTTGCCGCCCGTCCCATTTCGGCATTGTCATCGGGGCAGTTCCAGCGGGTTCTGTTTGCCCGCCTGATGGTGCAGAATGCGGATGTGTTCTTGCTGGATGAACCCTTCGCCGCCATCGATAGTCGCACCACGGTCGACCTGATGCAGGTTTTAATCAACTGGCATCAACAGGGGAAAACTGTGGTGGCGGTCGTTCACGATCTACCCCAAGTCAAAGCCTTGTTTCCTGAGGTTTTGCTGCTGGCGCGGGAGTGTATTGCCTGGGGCCCAACCCCCGCCGTCATGACAGAAGACAACCTGCGCAAGGCCGATGGGCTGGCGCGGCAATGGCATGACCATGGCGAGGTCTGCGCCGCATGAGCCTATACACCATCCTGATTGCCCCCTTTGCTGAGTATGGGTTTATGACCAAGGCCCTGCTGGGCTGCATTCTGTTGAGCCTGAGCAGTGCCCCGCTGGGGGTTCTGTTGATGCTGCGGCAAATGAGCCTGATGGGCGATGCCATGGCCCATGCTGTTTTGCCCGGGGTGGCTGTGGGGTTTTTGCTGGGGGGGGCGTCGTTGCCCCTGATGAGTTTGGGGGGCTTTGTGGCGGGCGTTATGATTGCCGTTCTGGTGGGTCTGGCCACCCGCAGCACCACCCTGAAGGAAGATGCCAATCTGGCCGCGTTTTACCTGATGGCCCTTAGCCTTGGCGTGTTGCTGATTTCGCTGAAAGGCAACACGGTGGATTTGATGCACCTTTTGTTTGGCAGTGTTCTGGCGGTGGATGATGCGTCTTTGCGCCTGATGGCGGGGGTGTCATCGTTTACCCTGATCACCTTTGCCCTGTTTTATCGGGCGCTGCTGACAGAGGCCTTTGATCCTGTTTTTTTGCGTTCCGTTTGCAATCGGTCGGGGGTGTTTCACCTGTTGTTTTTGGTGCTGGTGGTGGTGAATCTGGTGGCCAGCTTTCAGGCGCTGGGCACCCTGATGGCCGTGGGGCTGATGATGCTGCCGGCGGTGGCATCCCGTTTTTGGGCCCAAGGATTTGCCCCCATGATGTTGGTGGCGGCGGGATTTGGTTTGTTTGCCAGCACGGCGGGCCTGCTGCTGTCGTATCACATCAACGTGCCCTCGGGGCCCGCCATTATTTTATCGGCGGGGGTGATTTATCTGATATCCCTGCTGTTTGGGCGTTTTGGCAGTGTGCGGGCGCGGTATTTTCCGTTTAAACACCTGAATCAATAAAGGAGCCTCATGATGAAAAAAACACTATCGGCCCTCCTCCTGGTGGCAGTCATGATCATGGGGGCCAGTGCCGCCCAGGCGGAGCCGCTGAAGGTGGTGGCCAGTTTTACGATTTTGGGGGACTTGGCCAAACAGGTGGGGGGGGATGATGTCACCGTGACCACACTGGTGGGGCCCAATGGCGATGCCCACGTGTTTCAACCCACACCAAGCGACGCCAAGGCCCTGAAAGATGCCGATATGATCATCATCAATGGCTTGGGGTTCGAGGGATGGATGGGCCGCCTCATCAAAGCATCGGGCACCAAAGCCCCTGTTGTCACCGCCAGCGCGGGCATCACCAAAACCCTGACGCTGAAAGACACCGAAGATAAAAATCACGATCATGATCACCACCACCATGGCAGCATCGATCCCCATGCCTGGCAAAGCATCACCCAAGGCCGGATGTATGTGAAAACCATCGCTGGTGCCCTGCAAAAAACCGATCCCGCCAACGCCAACAACTACGGCGAAAGGGCCGCCAAGCTGGATACTGAGCTGGCGGCGCTGGATGCGTGGGTCAAAACAGAAATCGCTACCGTGCCGGCTGACAAGCGCCGCGTGATTACCACCCACGATGCCTTTGGGTATTTTGCCGATGCGTATCAGGTGACCTTTTTGGCCCCCACGGGATTTAGCACCGATGATGAACCCAGCGCCAAGGAAATGAAGCACTTAATCCAGCAAATCCAATCCGGCAAAACCCGCGCCCTGTTTTTGGAAAGCATGGGAAACCCCAACATTATCAAACAACTGGCCGCCGAAACGGGGGCCGTGGTGGGTCCGGCGCTATACACCGATGCCCTGTCCACGGAAAGTGGCCCCGCAGCAACCTATCAAGCCTTGATGCGCTACAACGTCACGGCACTGGTGAAAGCCATGCAGCAAAATCCGTGACAGGGTTTTTTGGTCTATAGTATTTTCAATTTATTTTCCTACTGAGCCGAGAACAAGCCTGGCGGAGCGATGCCTAGTGAATCTAGGTGAGCGACGCTAGGCGCCGTTCGCAGGCCAGTACGAAAATAAAGTGTCAAAGCAAATTAGAAATGTCCGCATTGAGCAAATTAGAAATGTCCGCTTTTTGTTTTTTTAGGTGCAGGAGGCGGGGCAGGTTTTTATCCACAAATCCATAGCCC
>CANGYM010000006.1 GCA_947458145.1 Alphaproteobacteria bacterium
CTCAACGTACCAATCACAAAATTCATGCCAAACAAAGGCATACAGGGCCTGCGCGGCATCATCAAAGGCATAGGTTTCCAGCGCGGTTTGCACGGTGGCCAACGTTTCGGTAAGTTTAACAATGATCCACCGATTTTCATCCAATGTCACCGTTTGCGGATCAAAGGTGGCATCCCACACACACCCGTTCATTTCCCCAAAACGGGCGGCGTTCCACAGTTTGGTGGCGAAGTTGCGATAGCCCTCGATACGGGCAGTGTCCAGTTTCACATCACGGCCTTGGGCCGCCATGATGGCCAAGGTAAAGCGCAAAGCATCCGCGCCGTAACGATCCATCAAATCCAGCGGATCCACGACATTGCCCTTAGATTTTGACATTTTCTGGCCGTTTTTGTCCCGCACCAGCGCGTGAATATACACATCTTTAAATGGAACGGCGGCGGCCAAGACCTCTTTGGGAACAGCCTGACCCGCCATCAGGGCGTCATGATACCCCCCCCCTTTGGCGTGGGCATAAATCCCCATCATCATCATGCGGGCCACCCAAAAGAAAATGATGTCAAAGCCCGTCACCAGCACGGACCCAGGGTAATGTCCCTTGACATCATCGGGAATGCTGGGCCAGCCAAGGGTGGAAAATGGCCACAATCCCGAAGAAAACCACGTATCCAGAACATCGGGATCTTGGGTGAGGGGCTTGCCACCGGCCAAGGCGTGGGCCTCGTCCTCTGTTTCCGCCACATAAATGGCGCCGGTGTCATCGTACCACGCGGGGATGCGGTGACCCCACCACAGCTGACGGGAAATGCACCACGGCTGAATATCCTCCAGCCAGCGGTCATAGGTGGTTTTCCATGATGGGGGCACGAAACGCACAATCCCTTGCTCCACCGCCTGCAGGGCGGGTTTGGCCAGAATATCCGCGCGGACGTACCATTGTTCTGTTAAAAACGGCTCAATCACCGTGCCAGAGCGATCGCCGTAGGGCACCGCATGACGCGTGGGTTCAATGCTCACCAAAAACCCTTCGTCTTCCAAGGCCTGAATCACAGCCTTTCGGGCCGCGAAACGCTCTAGTCCCTGAAATCTCTCTGGCACCGCATCGTTCAGGGTGCCATCGGCATTCAGGATCGTGATCAAAGGCAAACCATGCCGCCGTCCCACATCAAAATCATTAAAATCATGGGCGGGGGTAATTTTCACGGCCCCTGTCCCTTTTTCAGGGTCGGCGTACGTGTCCGCAATCACGGGAATGATGCGGTCCGTTAGGGGCAAACGCAGATGATGACCAATGGCAAATTTCAAGTCGGGGTTATCGGGATGCACCGCCACCGCCACATCCCCCAGCAAGGTTTCCGGCCGCGTGGTGGCCACGGTGATGCCCCCCGCGCCCTCCACAAAGGGGTAATGGATATGATAATAGGCCCCGTCAACATCCTGAGACACCACCTCAAGATCCGACAACGCGGTTTGCAGTTTCACGTCCCAGTTGACGAGGCGTTTGTCTTTATAAATCAATCCATCACGGTACATGGACACAAAAATGGTCCGCACCGCGTGGCTTAACCCATAATCCAACGTAAAGCGCTCCCGCGCCCAATCGGCAGAGGCCCCCAGACGCTTTAATTGCGAAACAATGGTGCCGCCTGAGGATTCTTTCCATGCCCAAACACGCTCTAAAAACGCATCGCGCCCCAGATCTTGGCGGGTTGTGCCCTCAGCATTCAGCATGCGCTCCACCACCATTTGGGTGGCAATGCCCGCGTGATCGGTCCCCGGCTGCCACAACACCGCCCGACCCCGCATGCGGTGATAGCGCACCAGAATATCTTGCAACGTAAACGTCAAGGCATGCCCCATATGCAGGGACCCCGTGACATTGGGCGGGGGCATCATGATGGTATAGGGATCCCCATCACCCCGCAGGGCAAAGGCATCCGCCCTCAGGGAACGGGCGTATTGTTTGCCCTCAAACACCGCAGGGGAAAAGGTTTTATCCAGCATTCAAAACCGCACATTTCTTAACGATCCCATGGGGCAAATTATCCCACCATCGCTTTTAAAAACCGCATCAATACCACCAGATTTGACAGACGGACGTTGGCTTCATCCATCTGGGACAGCATCCCCAAAAACTGTTTTCTTTGGGATTCTGTTTGATCCATCCACGCCGTTTGGGCCTGTTGCGCGGTGCCAGGCAGGGCCAAAAGCCGCGCCGAAAGATCCCGATGCGCCGCGTACAGATCGGCCCGCAGGGCATCCCGCGCCTGTTGATCCCACAGGGTGGGGGATGGCAAACGGGACAGAAAATGATGCACCTGATGCAACGAAAGGGCACCGTAAACAACCATATACGTTTGGGCCGCTCTGGACAGGTCTGCACCGGCTTGCTCGGCCAAGGCAATCACATCCAAAACCCCCATCATGGGGCGCAGCATGGCAATGCGCTGGGCCAAACTGTCAGGCACATTTTCATCAATCAGGGCGTTTTTGGTTTTTTCCACAACCGCCCGCTCTTCCCCGATCAAAATGTCTGGCCAAATGCGGCTGCACTCTTGGACCAAGGGACGAATTTTTTTGACCAGCTCTGTCACGGCCAACGTTCCCTGGGTGTGCTGACGCAACAGCCAAATAATCGCATTGTTGGCAAGGCGCGTTGTGTAAAAAAGCATCTTATGCTGCGTGGCCGCAGAAACTTTGTTATCCAACGATTCAATTTCATGCCACAGGGACCGCAACTGAAAGGACTCCCGCACGATGGTATAGGCACGCACAACGTCGCAAATTTCACATCCCACCCCCTGCTGCATGGAAAAGGCAAAATGGGGCCCCATGCGATTGATCATGCTGTTGGCGGTAAAGGTGGCGATGATGTCTTTTTTCAGGGGATGGGTTTTCATATCCTCAGAAAAGCGCTCGCGCAGGCGGGATGGGAAATAAAGGGCAACGTCCTCCAACATCCGCTCTTCTTCCAGCAAATTGGTGCCTTGCAGGTCTTTTTTCAGGGCAATTTTGCTGTGGGCCAACAGGACCGCCAGCTCGGGCCGCATAAAACCCAAACCCTGCTCCAGCCGCGCATCCAACGTGACCTCGGTGGGCAAGCCCTCCAGCGTGGGGTTTAACTGCCCCCGATCCTCAAGATGGCGCATGAGTTTTTTTAGGGGATGAACCAAAGCCGTCCCCTGATATTCCAATGAGGATAAGGCCTGGGTTTGTAAATAATTGTTTCTAAGAACCAAATGGGCCACATCATCGGTCATAGAGGCCAAAAGGTCATTACGCTGCGGCAATGTCATATCGCCGCGACGCACGGGACCGGTCAGCAAAATCTTGATGTTGACTTCATGATCCGAACAATCCACACCCCCTGAATTGTCGATGGCATCGGTGTTCAGCTTAACGCCGGCCAAAGCCGCCGCAACACGCGCCGCTTGGGTCATGCCGAGGTTCGCCCCCTCACCGATCACGGACGCCCGCACTTCGCCAGCCGCAATACGCAGGCTGTCGTTGGCCTTGTCCATAACATCCCTGTCTGTTTCATGAGGCGCCCGAATGAACGTCCCAATCCCCCCAAACCACAACAGATCCACCGTGTGTTTTAGCAGGGTCTGAATCAGAAAATCCGGATGCACCACATCATCCTTGATCCCAAAACAGGATTTGATTTCTGGGGTTAGGGTGATTTCTTTAACATTCCGTTCATAAACGCGGCCGCCGGCGGATAGGGCCTCGGCCCGATAATCCGTCCAGCGTGTGCGCGGGGTTTCAAACAAGCGTTTGCGCTCCCCAAAACTGATGGCCACATCGGGGTTGGGATCCACAAAAATATGCTGGTGGTTAAACGCCCCAAGCAAGCGAATGTGCGGCGAAAGCAACATCCCATTCCCGAATACATCCCCCGACATATCCCCAACGCCGATCACGGTAAAGTCCTCAGCTTGGATATCCCGTCCCAATTCACGGAAATGGCGCTTGACGGCTTCCCAACCGCCCTTGGCGGTGATGCCCATGGCTTTATGGTCATAACCCACACTTCCGCCCGAGGCAAAGGCATCGTCCAGCCAGAAATGACGGGCCTGGGCGCAACCGTTGGCCAAGTCAGAAAAGGTTGCTGTGCCCTTATCAGCCGCCACCACCAAATAAGGATCGTTGCCATCCCGACGCACCACATCCACGGGATTCACAATGCTTTTGTCCGCAGCAATATTGTCTGTAATATCCAGCATGCTGTGCATCATGGTTTGATACGCGGATTCCACGTCCGTTTTCAGGGACTGGGGAGAAGCATCCGCAGGGCGCTTAACAATAAAGCCCCCCTTGGACCCCGTTGGCACGATCAGGGCATTTTTCACCAACTGAGCCTTCATCAGGCCAAGAACTTCCTGACGATAATCCTCGGGTCTTTCTGACCAGCGGATCCCCCCACGGGCCACAGGACCCCCGCGCAGATGCACAGATTCCATTTGGGTATTGTAAACAAAAATTTCCGCAAAAGGCCGCGGCTCTTTTAAAAAAGGAATGTCGGTAGAGCGGATTTTAAAACTAAGGGCAGAACGGGGCTGGCCGCCGTCATCCCGCTGAAAGAAATTGGTGCGAAGGGTGGCACGGAGCAAAACCGTCAGGGCGGAAAGAACCCGATCCTCATAAACCCCCGTAACTTTTTCAAGAACCCCGCGAAGCTGCTGCTCAGCCGTTGCCGTGTCTTCACGCGAAGTGTTTGGATCAAAATAGCAGTAAAAAAGTTTTATAAAACAGGATACAAATTCCACATTTTGATGCAAAACATCAATGGCGGTGGCATATTGAACCGCGTGGCCGGATTGCATCAGGTATTTTAAATAGGCGCGAAGAATATTCACATCCCGCCAAGGCAAACCCAAGCGAACCACAAAGCCATTCAAGGAATCCAAATCACATTCCCGCCGCCAAATGGACTGTATCGCGGATTTAACATTTTGCTCTATTGATTTGATATCAATGGGATATTTATCAGACTTATAAACCTCTAGATCATGAATCCAGCAGCCACTTTCATGATGCGTGGGCAGAACATTATGCGCTTGTTCCGTAACGGCAGACAGACCAAGACATTCCAGAACCGGCAACATATCCGAAAGCGACAAGGGATTGTCGATGGTGTAAAGACGCACATGGAAATGGTGGGGCTGCATGTAGGCATGGCGATAAAGATGCACATCCAGCTGGCCCTGCGCGTAGAGTCTTTCTAATCTGAAGATATCTTCGATAGCGTCCTTGGCGGAGAACGTGTCTGTATAACTTAAGGGAAAAGCATCCCCATAATGTTTCAGCAGATCGTGGGTTTTTTCGGGGGATGAGGAGGACAAAAGAGAAATTTTTAAATTATCCACCCACCGACGGGACACATTTTGCAGCTCTGTTTCAATGGCTTTCACATCATACACGGGCCACTGAGAGGGGTCCGTTTCGATAACAAAATAAAGCCGCGTGAGCATAGACTCTTCCACCGCGACATGGCTGCTTTTTAAATGGCCATGAAACGTAGAACACAGAATGGATTCGATTTTTTTACGAACCTCTAGATTATACCGATCATGGGGGACGAACACGATGGCGGCGATAAAGCGTTTAAAGGCATCCTCTCGCAAGAAAAGCGACACCCGCTGCCGTTCCTGAAGATTCAAAATCCCAAGGATCATGGTGAATAAATCATCCGCTGAAATTTGATAGAGTTCATCCCGCGGAAATGTGCGAATGACATGCAGCAGGGCCTTGCCATTGTGGCTGCTTAGATCCATCTGGGCTTTTTCAATGACGTGCTGGACCTTTTGACGCAGAATGGGCACCATTTCCGGTGCGGCGTAATACGATTGAGAGGTGAACAAACCCACAAAACGCTCTTCCCCGGCCACCTGACCATTGGGATGAAACCGTTTGACACTCACCACATCCATGGACGTGGCGCGGTGAACTTGGGATTTATGGGACGATTTTCCAAAATGAATGGTGCGGGATCCATCCCGAAGAAAATCCACAATGGCATCCGGCAAATGGGACCCATAACGACGAATGTCAAACAGGGAATAGGCAGGATCCTTCAGAACCCCCAAACTTTTTTGGTGATTGATGACCAGATCCACGGATCCCCCATCCCCCTCCACAAGATCCATGCTGCGATACCCCAAAAAGGTAAAGTTATTGCCCAGCATCCAGTCAATAAAACGCTGGGTCTCTTCAGCCCCGCCGCCTTGCGAGGCCATGACGTGATCGGCCGCCGCTTTGGCCTGATCGCACATAGGTTTCCAGTCAGAAACAGCCTCTTTCACGCGCTGCAGAACCTGATGCAAGGCCCCCTCTAGAGCGGTGACATCGCTGGATCCGGTAATAAAGGGCAGATGCACCTGCATCACGGATTCCAAAGATCCACCGGCAGCGGGCGTTTCGTCAATGCTCTCCAACTGTCCGGATGCGGTCCGTTTGACCGATAAAACGGGATGAATCAACAACTCAACGGGGTAACCAAAGGTATTGATGGCCGCCGTGACCGAATCCACCAAAAACGGCATGTCATCGTTAATAATGTTGATGCATGTCAGGCTGGTGCCCACGTGATAGGTATGGATGCGGGGCCCAGAATGGGTGGGACGATCCTGCATCAGAGCCCATAAACCATCCACATGATCCTGCAGGATTGTGGCAGAGATGCCCTTTAAATCCTCAGGCGGAACCTGAGAGAGATAGGCACGATAAAGACGAAGATAACTGGGCTGCGTGTGCAGAGAATCTTGGGGCAAAAGACCGATGTACTCTTGAAACTGTGTCATCAAAGCCATTCCTTATGTTTTGGGGCCTTTTTTAGGGAAAAACCCAAGCACGCTTGAGGGTGGCAAGGATATTATCAAAGCACGCGAGCGCGTCAATGGGGGATACAAAGATTGCCGCATCTGTTCATGTTTCGCACAGCAGCCAATACGAGCGGGGGAAGGAAGAATATAAAAAAAATTGTATCTTTCTTTTGCCAAACCTGCTAAGGTTTTTTTTAATTCTTTTTTTTTATAGTCGGAATTATCTTCAAGGGATGTCATTTTATCATGCGTTATTTTCTTTCTCTGATTGCGCTTTCTTTGTTTTCCATCTCCCCCGCAGCAAAGGCGGCTGAGGACCCTTCGCTGGATACCCTGTTTGGATTCACCAACCAGCCCCCCAAATCGGGAGAACAACCGCAAAATCCGGATCAGCCCCAAAATCCGAAGGCCCCCGCCCCTGCAACAGATCTTTTGGCTGTGCCTCCTCAGGCCCCTGTGGTGGCGTCCCCCAGCAAACAGGACGCCCTGCCCAAGCCTGAACCTCTTTTTGGTATGGCCCCTCAGAAACCAGAGCCCATCGCCCCTGTGGTGGAAACACCCGAACCCAAAACCGTGGCCCCCGTTCGTATTTTGCCCAGCCAGCTGATACAGGCCACCCCCCCCGCAGAGCCCAAACAAGACACCATCCCAGAAAACCCTGTGATGGCCCAGCCGAGCGCTGTGCCCGCACCTGTTGAGATGCCAAAACCCGCTGTTAAAACCCCAGAAGCCCCCAAAGTCCCTGAGGTAGCCCAGCCCACACCTTTGATCATGCCTGTTGCCCCTGTTAAGGCGGACAAAATCGCTGAGGAACCCGCCCCTGCGCCCGTTAAAAACAAAGAGCCCGCCGCCATGATGCCTGTGGTGACGCCAGAGCCCATTAAGGCCGAAGCTCCTGCCCCCAGCGTGGTGAAAGAAGAATCTGTTCAACCCAAAACAAAAGTCAAAGCCAAGGCCAAAACCAAGCCCAAAGCCACAGTCAGCAAACGGCACAGCAAAAAGAAAATCCATAAAAAATCGCCCCCAAAAATGGTGATGTCGGATGAAGAGCGTCGCCAGAAAACCCGTCAGATGCTGGAAAAAAGCTATGATGCCCTCAGTATGGCCCTGCGCATTGACTTCCCTGCCTTCAGCAGCGCTTTGCCCCGTCAGAGCAAGGTGGATGTTCAGGATCGTCTGTCTGCCCTGAAACCCGAAGAAACCGTTGTCCTGTACGGATCGGCCTCTATGGGTCCCAAGGGGACACCCAATTCGGCCAGAGCGGTTGCCCAGTCCCGTATGGACCGTTTGACCGCTTTCATGGAATCCTTGGGGGTTCGGGCGGATCGGATTGTGACCATTGATCGTTCCTTCACCCGTCAGGATTCTGTGGATATGGCGTTTGTGACGGTGAAGACCAAGAGAGATGCCAACCCATAAAAAAACGGATGCCCGTTAAAAAAAAGATCGGGTGTGATGATGCAGACCCATTACGATGTTTTGGATGTCAGCGTGAGTGCCTCTGCCGATGCCATCAAACAGGCGTATCGCCGTCTGGCCCGTCAACACCATCCTGATGCCCCGCAGGGATCGACGGAGCGGTTTCAAACCCTGAATCAGGCCTATGAAACCCTGAGCCATCCGGAAAAACGCCGCCTGTATGATGCCACGCTGGCCCCCAAGGCCAAGGAAAAAGCCCCCCCACGCCCAACCAAGGCACCGCCCCCAAAGCCCAAACCCGTTTCCAAAGAGGAAGCCTCTCTGTGGTCACACTTCATCCGCAAAAAGAGCGCCCCCAACCCCGCAGAGCCAGAAGCCCGCTCTTTGGATGTGCCCGTATCGGCGCGACAATGTCAGGATGGGGACACAATCACCGTGTTTTGGAAAGAGGGCAGGGCCCTGAAAATCTCTGTGCCCAAGGGGGCGAAGCATGGGGATTTGCTGAAAATGACAACCTCTGACGGCCCCCTGATGGGGCGGGTGGTGGTGACAGAGGACACCCTGAAAATCCAGGGGGCGGATGTGCACGCGATTTTGCCCCTGTCGCTGGGGGAGGCCATCATCGGCACCCGCCTGAACATCGCCACACTGCAGGGGCCGGTGTCCCTAAAAATCCCCCCCCACACCAGTTCCCACCGCGTGTTTCGCCTGAAAGGCAAAGGCCTGCGCCAAGCAAACGGCACCATGGGGGATCATCTGATCACCATCCAAATCGTTTTGCCCACAAATCTGGACCCCGCCCTGATGGCCTTTGCCGCCCCATGGCAAAACCAGCATCCCTATACCGTCAGGCCGGCGGGGTAGGGGGAATTTTTTTATAAAAAATGCTTGACGAATATATATATATATATTAATTTAACTCCCGTAAACCCCAAGATTCAAAAAAACTGCTAAACAGCAGTGACTTTGGCGCTTGGGATATCTCCCCTAGGAGGAGGAGATTGTGGAGGAACAACAAACTCGGGATGTAACCGAAATAGCTCCCGAAAAAACCACGTCGGCCTTAGTGCCCACGCTCAAAACCCCTCTAAGAAAATTTTTCGAGGGGGTTTCAGAGGCTTTTCAAGGTCTCAAGAAAAGCTTAAGGGTGACCCTACGGTGGTTCCTAAGGTGGTTTTTACCACGACTGTTCGTGGTTTTTATAGCCCTCATCCTCTTCGGTGGATGGATTCAGACGCAGCCCCTGAAGAAGGCTGCGGGTTGGGTGCAGCTTTCGGAGAGGCGAAGCGCCCGCTCTTGGTGCCAATCGTCGGCATCTTCAGGGTGGGTCAGCTATGGGATGCCTTATCCCCCCAACGCCGAAACCCCATCGGTGAAAATCTCACCATGGGGGGTTTGGTGTAACGCCAACTCCCCAACTAAGGGGGTGGTGCTCAGGATGAAGAAATTGTTTCCTGATCTTTTTTAATAAAAGCCCCTACTCCTCGAAAGAGTGATGTTAGGGGCTTTTTTCTTTCGTAATGCACCCAAAAAAATCACCTCTCAAATCCCAACAGGGAGAGGCCGAACATTCTATTCCCTCTCCCGCTTGCGGGGGAGGGGTAGGGAGGGGGACTTTCTAGAGGGGGTTTCGCCGCAAAATTTTCTCTTAACAACAAACAGATAGGGTCTTCGGCCCCTCTCCCCAGCCCTCTCCCCATTGGGGAGAGGGAGAAGATGATGCTCCCTCTGTCTTCCGTCCTACGCCTACGCCAACGACGCCTCTTCCAAGGGCTCTGTGTCCTGTCCCTGTTGCTGGGGATCGTCCTGATCGGGCTGGGTTAACATGGCATCCGTCAGGTTGCCGGCGGTGGCGCGGATTTTTCTTTCGATTTCATCGGCCACTTTGGGGTTTTCGGTTAAGTACTCTTTGGCGTTTTCCTTACCCTGTCCCAAACGGGTGGGGCCGTAGTTATACCAAGCGCCTGATTTTTCAACAAAACCGGCCTGAACACCCAAGTCAATCAACTCGCCCGTGCGGGAAATGCCGCGCCCGTACATAATGTCAAATTCCACCTGACGAAACGGGGGGGCCACTTTGTTTTTGACCACTTTCACGCGGGTTTGGTTGCCGATGATGGCCTCTTTTTCCTTAATCGCCCCAATGCGGCGGATGTCCAAACGGACAGAGGCATAAAATTTCAACGCATTCCCCCCCGTGGTGGTTTCGGGATTGCCAAACATCACGCCGATTTTTTGGCGGATTTGGTTAATGAAAATCACCATACATTTTGTGCGGGAAATGGACCCTGTTAATTTACGCAGGGCTTGGCTCATCAATCGGGCCTGCAGACCCATGTGGGAATCGCCCATATCGCCCTCGATTTCCGCCTTGGGCACCAACGCCGCCACACTGTCCACCACCACCACATCCACGGCGCCAGAGCGCACGAGGGTATCGGCGATTTCCAAGGCTTGCTCCCCCGTATCGGGCTGGGACACCAGCAATTCATTGACATTCACCCCCAAACGGGCCGCATAAACGGGATCCAGGGCATGTTCCGCATCAATAAAGGCACACGTGCCGCCCTTTTTCTGGGCCTCCGCCACAATGTGCAGGGTCATGGTGGTTTTCCCTGAACTTTCGGGGCCGTAAATTTCAATAATCCGTCCCTTGGGCAATCCACCAATGCCAAGGGCCAAATCCAACGACAGGGACCCCGTGGGCACGGCCTCGATATCCAGCGCCCGCTGTTGGCCCAGCCGCATGACGGACCCCTTGCCATAAAACTTTTCAATTTGGGCCAGCGCTTGGCCCAGGGCTTTTTCTTTATCCAGAACGGGGGAATCTTTGCTCATAAAACGATCCTTGGGTAAAACTATAGACAAAACACCTTGTCTTTCCCTACCGTAAAACCATGATGGATGCAATCTCTTTCGCGCGGGCTTTACGATCATGGTATGACGATCAGGGGATTGTTCTGCCTTGGCGCGGGCATCCCGACCCCTACGCCGTGGTGGTCAGCGAGGTTATGCTGCAACAAACCACTGTCGCCGCTGTGATTCCGTATTTCGCCCGTTTCATGGCCCGTTTTCCCACCCCCCACGCGCTGGCCGCTGCCCCGCTGGATGACGTTTTGGCGGCGTGGCAGGGGCTGGGGTATTATCGGCGGGCCCATAATTTGCATAACATGGCCCGCGTTTTGGTGTCGGAGTATCAGGGGCGCTGGCCCACCACGGCGCAGGGGTTAAAAGCCCTGCCAGGCATCGGGGATTATACCGCGGGGGCTGTGGCGTCCATGGTGTTTGGCCAGCCCGCGCTGGCGCTGGATGGCAATGGGGTTCGGGTGTTGTCGCGCATCATGGGCTTTACGGATGTGGTGTCACCGGCCACACCGGCCCTGCGGGCCTTTGCCGCCGCCTGTGTCCCCAACGACCGCCCGGGCGATTTCTGGCAGGCCGTAATGGATCTGGGACGCACCATCTGCCGCCCCAAAAATCCCACCTGTTTAACCTGCCCCGTGCGGGATTGCTGTGTGGGCTGGGCGCAGGGGAACGTCAACGAAATTCCACGCCTTGCGGCCAAAAAAGAGCGCCCCCACCGCACAGGACAGGCCTTTGTTTTGCATCATAACGGCCACGTGTGGCTGCGCAGGCGTCCCGATCAGGGGCTGCTGCCGCGTCTGTATGAACCCCCCACCTTTGGATGGGAAGGCCCATCGGCCTTTACGCAGGATTCTGAACTTTGGGAAGCCTGCGGGGTTGTGCGTCATGTGTTTACGCATTTTTCCCTGAGCATGGATGTGTTTTCAGCCAACCACAAAAACCCCCCGTTCACCGAGGGCAACTGGTATCCACGGGGCGATCTGCCGCCCCTTTCCAGCCTGGCCAAAAAAATATTGCAACAAACGCTGTTTTGGGTTGCTTAGGGGTCATACTTTGGTTTAAAGTATGACTTCATAATAAAAACGATTGTCTGGTTATCCTCATGGTTGCTGCCCTCACCACCCCTTGGAGCGTTAAAGGCGTTTCCGAAGACGCCAAGCAGGCCGCCAAACGGCTGGCGCATCAAAGCCATAAAACCATGGGGGCGTGGTTGTCGGATTTGATTTTAAATCAACCCGCCCCAGAATCATCCCAAAAGGCCGAAAAAGAAATGGCCAACTTGATTTTAGCGCTGGCCAAGCGTATCAGTGTTTTGGAAAAAACGGTGGCAGATCATGTTCAATCGTCGGACTCTCGGTTGCGGTCGCTGGAAAGCGACACGCTGGAAAACAACGTGGCTTAGCCTGCTGCTGCCCCTTTGGGCGGGGCCTGCTTTTTCCGCAGATGATCCCTCTGTTCTTGAGGAATACCGCGACATTGTGCGCCTGTGCGAAGATGGCACCGATGTTGGCGTGCATGTTATTTTTCCAGAGCATATTTCGCCCGAGGCGCCCTTTTGGGATCTC
This sequence comes from Alphaproteobacteria bacterium, assembly GCA_947458145.1. GTDB lineage: Bacteria > Pseudomonadota > Alphaproteobacteria > JAJTHO01 > CANGYM01 > CANGYM01. Next base: position 12,674 of record CANGYM010000006.1, read on the forward strand.
TCCCGCTATCACATCGCCCTGAAATGGGCCAACAGCGGGGATGGTGACGGTCGGGGCCGCGGAAAAACCCTGCAAGTGTATTGCGGGGAAGGCGGCGTTGATATCCAACCCGACGATCAAGCCAATGATCAAATGGATCTGAACATTCTGCCCTGATCAGGGTAGGGAAGGGGGGTTACTGAAGACGCGCCAAAACCTCGTCCCGCCCCAAAACCGACAGAATCGCAAACACGCTGGGGGATGCTGTGCTGCCCGTCATGGCAATACGCAGGGGCATGGCCACGTCAGAGAGCTTTTTCCCTTGGGCCGCGGCCCAAGTTTTCAGGGTTTGGCTCAGGCCGTCCTCTGTCCACTGATCCGGTGACAGGGATTCCAAAACGGGGATGACATCGCTGACTATGGCGGCATGCGCGGGGGTCCATGCATCGCCTTTTGGGGGCCGGCTCAGATAGGGTCCGCACAGGGCCACCACATCCCCCAAACGCTCAGCCCGCTGGGTCAGGTGCGGCAACATCTGGCGCAGCCACGACCAGTGACGCTCGGTGGCCTGTGAATACTGGGAGCAAAGCAGGGGATACAGGCGATCAAACAAATCCAACGTGCGCAGGTAGTGTGCATTCAAAAACAAAAGTTTTTGCGGGTCAAAACGCGAAGGCGCCCGCCCCAAATGACGCCCATCAAAATGGGCAATACCCTCGCTGAGGGAGAAAATCTCTTGATCCCCATGCCCCCATCCCAAACGCAGCAGGGCATTGATCATGGCTTCGGACACAATGCCCTGATCCCGATACTCCTGAATGGCCACAGCGCCGTGGCGTTTGGAAAGTTTTGCCCCATCGGGTCCGTGAATCAGGGGAATATGGTACAGCTCTGGCATGGTCCAATCCAGCGCATCAAACAACGCCCGTTGGCGAAAGGCATTGTTCAAATGATCATCCCCCCGCATGATGTGGGTGATGCCCATATCATGATCATCCACCACCACCGCCAGCATATACGTTGGGGTTCCATCCGCCCGCAGCAAAACCATGTCATCCAAATGATCATGGCGCAGGCTGACAGCCCCCTGCACATGATCAAACAGCGTCATTTCACCGGTCAGGGGTACTTTAAGGCGAATCACGAAGGGCCGATCCGTTGGGTGATCCTTCGCGGGGACATCCCGCCAGCGCCGATCATAGGGGACGGGGCGACCGATGGCTTTGGCCTCTTCGCGCATGATTTCCAATTCCTCGGGCGTGGCATAGCACCGATAGGCGCGGCCCTGAGCCAGCAGCTGATGGGCCACCTCTGCATGACGGGCGGCCCGCGTGCTTTGATACACCGTGGGTTCATCCGGCATCAGACCCAACCAGTTTAATCCATCCAAAATGGCATCTTTGGCGGCTTCGGTTGAACGTTCGCGGTCCGTATCCTCGATCCGCAGCAAAAACGCCCCCCCATAATGTTTGGCCAAACAATAATTAAACAGGGCGGTACGCGCCCCCCCCAAATGCAAAAAACCAGTGGGGGAGGGGGCAAAACGGGTGCGCATAAAGAATCACGTTTCAGCAACATTTCAGAAATAATTCATCTCCACCGCTATATCATTCTTGACCCCCTGTCAAATTTTAGGGAATGTTAAAACGCCAACGCAATAATGATAACATGGCTTTACGTTTCTCCTTTTGTCTTTTCATCGCCTTTTTTGCCGCCGTTATGGCCCCCAAGGCCGTGGGGGCCACCCTGCGCATAGGGCAACATGAAACCTTTACGCGGTTTGTCATCACATCACCCCAAACCGTAACCCATGATAGTCAGGGCAATACGTTACGGCTGAGCGTTGCCGAACCTTTGATTGGGGAAATTCCTGTTAAACCGGCGTCTGTTGTCTCCCTAACCCGCAAAAAACAGGGGGACAAAACCACCCTAACCATCGTTTTTACCGATCCCATCAAAGATATTGCCCCCAAAACCATGGGCAGTCGGAAGATTTTTGATGTCACTCTGAACCGTTCTGCCCCTGTCAAAGGCACCCCTGATCAGGCCACAAAAAAGCCCGATCAACCTTTGCCTGAGACCCCAAAGCCCGAGGTCCCAAAGCCTGCCCCCCAAAGTCCCAAAACAAAACAAACCTCCCCCCCCCCCAAATCAGAAGACCAAGACACCGCCAGCATTTCCTTGATGGGGGGAGAGATCCAAATGTCTTTTCCTGACCCTCAGCCCTCTGGCATCGCCGTTTTCCAGCGGGCGGGATGGCAATGGATTGTTTTATCGCGCCCTGTTAACCTAAGCCCCCTTGAAAAAGAAAAAAATTTACAATCCCTGCATATTCAAAGCACGCCCACTGGGCAAATCATCCGCTTTGCATTGCCGAAAAACAAAACCGCCACCACATGGTACGAAAAGGGGGCTTGGCATATTCATTGGGTTGCCAGCCCACCAGAAACCAAACAGGTTTTAGAGGAATGGAATGACACCGCCGGACTGCATTGGAAAATTCCAGGGGCTTCCCCCGCTTTTACAGTCACAGACCCCCTCTTAGGGGACTTTTTATGGATTTTCACCACATCCGACCCCACAGTAAGTGTCCCGCAAGCGCGGCAGTTCGCTCTGCTTTCCTTGGAGCCCACAACCCTTGGGATTGTTGTGTCTTCGTTTCAGCAAACCCTGCCCCTGACGCAGACAGGGGGTACCGTCACCTTGGCCCCCATGGGGGATCGCTCCCCTTTATCCAAAGATAAGGAAGAAACGCCAAGCGGATCCACAGCCACTCTAACAACCAACCTTAACGTCCCCCCCCAACAAAACCCATCCCCCGAAAACGCGGAAAACAAACGTCTTTTTGATATTCGGGGTTGGAGGCGTGTTTCCAAAGACCAATTTTTTTCAGAAAAACAAACCCTGCAATCCCGCGTGGCCTCTGTTCGTCAGGACGACAAACCCATGGCCAGATTAACCTTGGCCCGTTTTTTGTTTGCCCATGATTTTTATACAGAAAGTTTGGCCCTTTTAACGACCATGCTTGCCGAGGATCCCACGCTGCACGCTTCGGCGCCGGTCAAATCCTTGCGCGGGGCGGCCCTTTTCATGACGCGACGCTATCAAGAGGCCAGACAGTCTTTGTTTGAAAGCAACACCGTGGATCAACCGGAAGGCAGCCTGTGGATGGCCAGCGCCTTTGCAGCAGATGGTCTTTTTGACGATGCAGAGCCGTATTTAAAATCCATCACAGACATCCCAGAAACCTATACCCCGTCCATGACTTTGGCCCTTTTGGAACCCCTGGTTGATGCATGGCTGAAGAAAGGGGATCAAGAGAGCGTCTATTTGTTTCTTAACCGCGCCGATAGCCTAAACTACACCCCCAGCCAGCGTGGGCGATTCGATTTGCTGAAGGCCCGTCTGCTCAGCGTTTCCCAAAAAGAAAAGGAAGCGCAGGCCCTCTGGAAAACATTATCTGGGCACCCCGATCATTTTGTGCGCACCCATGCGGATTATGCCCTGCTGGATAGCCAGCACCGCGCAGGCACCCTCAGTGATGACGATGCTATTGTGGGGCTAGAGCGTCTTCGGTTTGCCTGGCGGGGGGATGCGTTTGAACGCACCTTGCTGAACCGTCTGGTGGCTTTATACACCAAAAAAGGGGATTACAGGGACGCTCTGCAAACCTTGCGATATTTGGAAAGGCAATACCCCGACACAGAAGACGGGAAAAAAGCCCGCGCCCAAATGCAATCCCTGTTTATCGACCTTTACCTGAAAGACAAAGCCGACAGCATGCCGCCCTTAACAGCTTTGGCCCTTTTGGATGAATTCCGTTTTTTAACGCCCGATGATGAAACCGGTGATGACATGATCCGGAAACTGGCGGATCGTCTGGTGTCCGTTGATCTGCTGGACAGGGCAGGGGATCTCCTCAATCACCAGGTCCGAGAGCGTTTGGAGGGCGAAGACAAAAGCCGCGTGGGCATGCGTCTGGCCATGATTCACCTGCTGAACAACCAGCCGGAAAAAGCCATTGAGGCCCTGAATATCTCAGATTATCTCTATGTTCCCGTGGCCCTGTTTGAAAAACGCGAACGCCTGCGGGCCGAGGCGCAGGCCATGCAAAGCCAGAACGAAGACGCTCTTGAAACCCTTGTCGATGACACATCCGAAGAAGCCAATCACATTCGGGCGCACATTTACTGGAAAGAGAAAAAATACGATCAGGTTGTTCCGCTTTTGGAATCTATGATTCGCCTGAAACCCAACACAAAAACAGCCTCTGAGGCAGAAGCCCGCATTATCCTGAATTACGTCACCGCTCTGGTTTTGGCCAAAGACACAGAAAAACTGGCAGAGGCCTTCTCACGTTACGGACCTTTGCTGAAAGGGACCCCGTGGGATGAACCCTTTCAGGCCCTAAGCAATCCCAACCTGATCGGGGATCCCAAAAATGTCATGGGGGCGTTTAAAGATATCAGCACGCTGGAAACCTTAATTGGGGATTACCGAAAGCAACTGAAAACCGGCAAACTCAGCGATGTGAGAGAAAATGGGGAGACACCACCCAAAACCCCCGAGGAAACCAAAAGCAAATCCCAAGATAAACCCTCAGAAAAGGCCGCAGAAAAATCCTCAGACAAACCTTCCCCGCCATCCCCTTAAAATACGTTTCAGAAGGGGGATGGATGTCCATGCGGCCTTGGGTATGCATCCATTTTTTGTGATTGCCATTTGACCTGAAGTATGGAAACGTGAACCACCATAACAACAATTCCAAGGGATCCCGTATGACGACATTTTCCGCCCCTGATGCCTCCAGCGCCAAGCAACTTTTGTCTTTTATCGAGCGCATTGAAAATTTAGAGGAAGAAAAAAAAGCCATTGCCACAGATATAGCCGCCGTTTACGACGAGGCTGCCGGCACAGGTCTGGATAAAAAAGTGATTCGCAAATTAATCTCTTGGCGCAAAAAAACCGAAGAGGAACGCAGCGAAGAAGATCAATTGTTCCAGATTTATCTAGAAGCCATCGAAAGCCTCTGTAACGCCGCACCTGCCAACAATGTCGTAAAGATTGCTTAGGCCTTTATGCGAATTCTCATGGCCATTGCCGGCGCCCCAAAGGGCGGGGCTGAGAAGCACTTTGAACGCCTGACCCGTGCTTTTCACGCCCATGACGGGGTCACGGTTCAGGTTTTAATGCGGCACAATTATGATCGCTACAAGCGTTTGGTTAATTTGGGAATCCCTCTTCGCCAAGCGCCCTTCGGGGGTATTTTTGATTTCAAAACCAAAAAGGTTTTTGCAGAACATATTGATGATTTTAAACCTGATGTCGTCTTTACATGGCTGAATCGGGCCACAAAATTTTGTCCCAAAAGCCCCGCCCTGCATGTTGGCCGCCCTGGGGGGTATTATGATTTAAAGTATTACCGAAAATGCAATCTGATCATTGCCATGACAGAGCATCTTCGGACATTTTATCTAGACAAAGGCTGGCCTGCCCAAAAAATCGTCACCATTCCCAATTTTGCAGACGAACCTGTGACAGGGAATCCTTTGCCAAGCACCCTTTCCCTGGATCCCCAAAAAAAAGTGGTTCTGGCTTTGGGTCGTTTTCACCCCAACAAAGGATTCGATGTTTTGTTGCGGGCCATGATGCAGGTTCCAGAGGCACAGCTTTGTCTTTTGGGAGAGGGCGAAGAAAAAAAAACCATTGTCGAGTTAGCAGCTCCCATCGCCAGCCGCGTCCATATTTTGCCTTGGCAAGACAACATCACACCGTTCATGGAACATGCCGATGTTTTTGTGTGTCCCTCGCGTCATGAACCCTTTGGATCTGTGATTTTAGAGGCTTGGTCCCACAAAAAGCCCCTGATTGCCTCTGAAAGTGAAGGACCCTCTCAAGTCATTGAGCACGACAAAACAGGCCTGTTGGTGCCTGTGGGCAATCACGAAGCCCTTGCCTCAGCCATATCCCGCGTTCTTGGGGACGAAAAATTTGCCAAAGATCTGGCCGACAAAGGCCATGAGATGTATAAAAACCATTATCACGAAACCGTTGTGGTGCAGCGCTATCTGGATGCCTTTGCCAATGCCCGCCACACCACCCAAAAGGGAAAGGATGACCAATGACACAAACCCTTCCCCACTGGCGTCTGGAGGATCTTTTCAAAAGCCCAGATGATCCCTCTTTTCTAGGCGATCTGACAGAGGCCAAGGCCAAAACCCTCACTTTCGTTAACAATTTTGCATCCCAAGATTTTTCAAAAGTCAGTGCTGATACTTTGTATCAAGCCATTCAGGATTACGAGGGTCTTTCGACCCTTTTCGGAAAATTAGGCACCTATACCTTTTTACTGTTTTCCGAAAACCGTAACGATATGGCCCGCGCCCAACTGTTTCAAAACACGCGGGAGGCTTTGCAAACCCTGGAATCAGACCTGATTTTTTTCACGCTTGCCCTGTGTGCGCTCAGCGAATCGGATGTTCAAAATTTATATCAAACCCATCAAGGCATCGCGCGTTATCGCCCCTGGTTGGATCAGGTTCGAATCTTTAAGCCCCATACCCTGGATGAAACCAGTGAAAAACTGATGCATGATTTGCATATCACCAGTCGCAGCGGCTGGGTGCGTTTGTTTGATCAAATCATGGCCGCCTTGCGCTTTTCCTATCAGGGCGAAATGGTCCCAGAAACCCAAGTTTTGCATCTGATGAACACGTCCCCTGATCCCGATATCCGGCGCGATGCCGCCTTGGCGTTTTCTGCGGGACTGGAAAGCCAAAAAGACACCTTTGCCCTGATCATGAACAACCTTGTGAAGGATAAGGCCACGGAAGATCGTTGGCGGAACTTTTCCTCTCCGTCAGCCTCGCGTCACCTGCAAAACCAAGTGGAGGGGGAGGTTGTGGAAACCTTGGTTCAGGCCGTCCGCGCCGCGTATCCAAGACTATCCCATCGGTATTATGAGCACAAGGCCGCCTGGTTGAATCAAAAAACACTAAACTTTTGGGACCGGAACGCACCCTTACCCCAAGTCGCTCAGCCCACCTACACTTGGGATCAGGCCAAAGACATTGTTTTGTCTGCCTATCATGCGTTTTCCCCCGAAATGGCCGCCATCGGCCGCCGCTTTTTTGATGAGGGCTGGATTCATGCCGCGCCTGAGGCCGGTAAAGACTCTGGGGCCTATGCCCACCCTTGCGTGCCCGAGGTTCACCCCTATATTTTGATGAATTTTAAGGGATCGCAGCGGGATGTTATGACGCTGGCCCACGAGCTGGGACATGGCATTCATCAGGTCCTCAGCGCCGACCAAGGATACCTGATGTCCGACACACCCCTGACCATTGCAGAAACAGCCTCTGTTTTCGGGGAAATGCTGACGTTTCAGTCCTTGCTGAAGGCCGCAGAAAACCCTGAACAAAAACGCGCCCTAACCGCCGCCAAAGTTGAAGATATGCTCAACACCGTGGTGCGTCAAATTGCATTCCATACCTTTGAAACCAAAGTTCACGCGGCCCGCGCTGAGGGGGAATTAAGCAGCGAGGACCTCGCCGCCCTTTGGATGCAGGTTCAAACAGAAAGCTTAGGCCCCGCCATCACCCTGTCCGATCCCTACAAAATCTACTGGACGTACATTCAGCATTTTGTTCATTCCCCGTTTTATGTTTACGCCTATGCTTTTGGGGACTGTTTGGTCAATGCCCTGTATGCCGCCTATCAAAACCATCCCGACGGTTTTGCAGAAAAATACATCGCTTTTCTGAAAAAAGGGGGCACACAGCGTTACGATGCCATGTTGGCCGACTTTGGACTCAATCCCAAAGATCCAACATTTTGGCAACAGGGGCTTTCTGTTATTGAGGGGCTGATTGAAAGCCTGACCGATACAAGCGGCTAATCCGACTCAGAACGCACGATTTTTTGAAAATCGCCAATATCATGAAAGTTTTGATAAACAGAGGCAAAGCGCACGTAACCAACGGGATCGCGCTGCTTCAGATCCTTTAAAATCACTTCCCCAATATGCCTTGATGTGACCTCGGTATTGCCCTCTTGCTCAAGGGAGCTGCGAATTTTCAAGCTGATCTGATCCAGATCATCCAGTGTAAAGGGGCGTTTCACCAAAGCCACCATCAAAGCCTTTTTTATCTTTTCAAGAGCAAAGGGCTCTTTGCGGCCGTCCGCCTTCACCACGATCAAATCGTGCATTTCCGGTCTTTCAAACGTTGTAAACCGTCCATCACAACGGGGGCAATAACGACGACGGCGAATGGACATGTTTTCATCCACAGGACGGGAATCCCTGACCTGCGTTTCCATGTATCCACAATAGGGGCACTTCATAATTTTACCTAGGTATGTATTCAGGCATTGGGTTCGCCTGCCTGTAAAATGCATTATCACGCTCTGGGGCCAAGGATATACAAAAAAAATAGAATACTGCCAAGGTTGTTTTAAGGATTGTCTTATACACTAAAGTAAAGCCGGTATAAAATTCTGGATTTTTTATGAACAATGACCAAAAAGCTAGGTTTGTGGCTTTTGCTTTCACAGGCGCAGATTTGTTATTAGAGGTCATGCCTGATGATGGTTTGATTGGCTTTAATGCTGGCTTACCCCGAAAAATCACGGGACTTTCCCAAGAGTTTTTAAAAAATAAATCGCTGTATGATTTTTTAATTGAATCTGAGCGGGCCCTTTTAAAGCGTCATATCCAAAAATTGGGACCTTCTGGCCGATTGTCTCCAACTTTATATCATATTCATCATAAAGAAATCACAAAACCTGTTTTGATTGGTGTTTGCCGGTTACCCGACTATCCTTTTGCTTTCGTGACCATAACAGGTGTTGAGAGCTTTTTAGGGCAAAACGAAGAGGTTCGTCACCATGATCTCGAAACCGGTCTTTTTGGACCCAAAGAGTTTCAAGAAAAGCTAAGACTGTATATTGATAACAACCGTGAGATTTTCGACAAAAGCACTATGACGCTGGTCGAAGTGGGGGCCTCTTTAACCCATCTTCCTGAGGATCAAGCACAGTTCGTTATGGCCCAAATCGGATCATATATGCGCTCTAACTCTTTGGACGGCGATATGGCGGCACGATTGGATGAAAGTCGATTTAGCCTGGTTCATGATGATCGTTTGGATCAAAAAGATGTTGTGGAATATATGGAGGATTTGATCAGACTTGTTGACCCCCAAAACAAATCCATTTCCATCCAGACCAAGAGCATCTCTTGTGACAGTCAAAATGCCAGCGCTGAAGAAATATCCCAAATATTTTTGTATTGTTTGAATAAATTTGCTGAAAAAGGCATAGCCTCGATTTCCATGAACACAATAGGGGAATCCTTAAATGCAATGATGAGCGAAACGTTAAAGCAAGTGTCCGCTTTAAACGAAGTGATATCAACCAACAGCTACAAAATTGTTTTCCAGCCCATTGTCGATATGCGCGATGGAACGACACACCATTACGAGGCCCTCAGTCGTTTTGAAAACCACGAATCACCCTATGAAATGATTGCTTTTGCCGAAGAAATTGGAAAAATTCAAGAGCTTGATTTATTCGTCTGTCGACAAGTTGCAGAACAACTCAAATCCATGGCTAGTGTCAACAAACGCCCTACGATTGCGATCAATTTATCTGCAAAATCCTTGGGCAGCACACTTTTTGTGCGTTCTCTGCATCAGCTTCTAGAGCCCTATGAAAGCCTTAACAAACAAATCATGTTCGAGCTAACCGAATCCGCAACGGTTTTGGATTATAAGCAGATGAATGATGCCATTCAGGGACTGCGACAAAGGGGACACGCCTTTTGCCTTGATGACGTGGGGGCAGGGGCCAGTTCTTTGCTTTATATCCGCAATTTTGAAGTTGATTATGCAAAAATCGACGGATCCTATATTCGCAATATCCAAAACAATCCCAAAAATTTGGCTTTTGTGAAAACCATTGTCAATCTGTGCCACGATATCGGCATTGACGTCATCGCAGAAATGGTGGAAACGCCAGAAGAAAAAGAAATTCTGCTTGGATTGGGCGTGGGATTGGGCCAAGGGTATTTGTTTGGTCGCCCCTCCAGCATCATGAATGATCTCACCGCCATAAAACTAAACAAGGCACGAAAAATTCCGTCGAATTTTTAAGAAATCTTCTTTGAATCGCACAGCCTTTTGAATCGACCTTGACGGGATCCGATTTTTTTCTGAAAGTCATGTCCCATTGTCCATCCGTCAGGGATCATGAACCGCCTTTACCTTCCTTTGAACCTCTATGTTGGCAAAGACTTGGTTTTGCCTGACGCTGCCCATCACTATCTGGCCCATGTCATGCGTGCCCGCACGGGGGATAGCCTTGAGGTTTTTGATGGAACAACAGGATCCTACAGCGCCCAAATCGCCCGCATCACCCCTAAGCAGACCCTGATTCATATCGATGTCTGCACAAAACCGCTGGACACCATCCACCCCCCCCTGACATTGGCCTTTGCCCTTGTTAAAAAACCAGCGCTGGAAAAAATTCTGGAAAAAGCCACCGAGCTTGGTGTCACAGCCCTTCAGCCTTTGCTGACCCAACACACCGTGATGCGTCACTGGAATACGGAACGCGCCCTGTCTCAGGTCATCGAAGCCGCTGAGCAAACCGAGCGCAACAGCCTGCCCATCCTTCATCCTGTGGCCACCCTTGATGATTTTCTTACCCTACGGCAGGGGCGCGAAGATGGCCTTTTGGTGGGGGATGAACGGGGAACATCCCCCCGTATTTATGATGTTTTGATGGCACTTTCCCCCCATCCATCCTATACGCTGATGATCGGACCTGAGGGGGGATGGTCCGAGGAAGAGCTTGACAAAATCCTGCGCAGCCCTCACTGTCACGGCATGAACATGGGCAAAAGAATTTTACGCGCCGATACAGCAGCCATCGCAGGTCTGTCCGTGTGCCGCGCTCTTTTGGGCGATTGGTAAAAAGCCTGTGACAGATTAAGCTAAGGAATTCCCATTATGACGGCTATGCCCAGCATCAACACCACCGCCGTGACCCATCCTGATGATCTGGTGTCTTATTTGGCCAGCGGGTGCAAATCACCCGAAGCTTGGTCCATTGGCACAGAGCACGAAAAATTCCCCTACCGCAGGGCCACAGGCTCCCCCATTCCCTATGAAGGTCCCGATGGTATACGGGCTTTGTTGGAAGGGCTAACCCACCATTTTGGTTGGCAGCCCATTTTTGAGGGCGATCATGTGATTGCCCTGTCCCGAAACGGCGCGGCCATTTCTTTGGAACCGGCGGGACAGCTTGAACTGTCTGGGGCCCCCTTAAAAACCCTACATGAAACCTCTGATGAATTGAACCAACACGTTCTGGAAGTTAAAGCCGTCGCTGAGGCGCTGGGCATTGATTTCCTATGTCTGGGTTTTCATCCCACATGGCACCGCGAAGATTGCCCGTGGATGCCCAAGCAACGGTATGGCATCATGCGGTCCTATATGCCGCAGCGGGGGTCTTTGGGATTGGACATGATGTTGCGCACCACAACGATTCAGGTCAATTTGGATTTTTCCAGCGAAGCCGACATGGTGGCCAAATTTCGCGCTGGACTCTTTTTGCAACCCTTGGCCAACGCGTTGTTTGCCAACTCTGGCCACGGCGAAGGTCACGTGAACGGTTACGCCAGCTATCGGGCGCGTATTTGGCAAGATACGGATCCGGACCGGTGCGGCTTTTTAAAATTCGTTTTTGACGACACCATGGGCTTTGCCAAATACGTGGAGTATATGCTGCGCGTGCCCATGTATTTTGTCTATCGACAGGGCCGCTATATCGACGTTTCGGGGCAGCGCTTTGGTGATTTTATGAAAGGGTCCCTGCCTGGCTTTCTTGGGGAGCGTCCCACCTTGGCCGATTGGGCAGATCATTTATCCACCGCGTTTCCTGAGGTGCGGTTGAAAAAATTTCTGGAAATGCGGGGCGCCGATGGCGGACTGCCTGGGATGATCAAGGCCCTTCCTGCCTTTTGGGTGGGACTGCTGTATGATGAAACGGCCCTGAAAACCGTTTTGTCTTGGCTCAATGAGCTTTCGCTGGAAGACATCGAGGCCGCCCACAAAAACGGACCCCGTCAGGGCCTGATGACCCAAATGGGACGCCATACCTTAAAAGAATGGGGCGAGCGTGCCGTTGCCCTGTCGGCGGAGGGACTCAAACGCCGAGGCCGCCTAAACCCCCAACAACACAGCGAAGATGTGTATCTGGCCCCCCTGTTTGACATTCTGAAACACGGACAATCCACCAGTGAGCAGAACGTGGCCCGTTATGGGAATGATATGGCCAGCCTGATTCAGGATGCCACCCTTTAAAAACCCCACTCAACCCGCGCAGGGACATCCCGAAAAGGTTTTGGGACAACGCTGTGGGGGGGAACACACCGCCCCCCCGCATGCCAGCGTTTTTTTCACCACGTCGGCCAAAGCGCCGATATACAGGGGATGATCCCCCACGGTGTCGATACGGATCATCTGGGGAACCCCCGCTTCCTCAGCCAAGTGACGGTATTCGATATCCAGTTCAACCAATGTTTCAGAATGCTCCGAAACAAAGGCGATGGGAATCATCACCAGATTTTTTTTCTCGGCCCCAGCCCGCTCAATTGCCGATTCCGTGGACGGGCCAATCCACTTCATGGGGCCAACGCGGCTTTGATAACAAATCTGATAATCCAAATCCGGAACATTCAGCGCGGCCACCACGGCGGCCACCGTTTGTTCCACCTGCCATTGATAGGGATCCCCTTGTTTGACAATGCTTTCCGGCAGGCCGTGGGCCGAAAATAACACGCGGGTGCCTTGGAAATTGTCTACCTTTTCCCCAATTTTAACGGCAACGGCCTGAACCCAATCAGGATGCGTGGGATAACAACACGCCGTTGTTGTGGAAACATTCAATCCCTGTTTTCCCGCAATCTCTTGCCACTTTTTTACCGAAGAAGCCGTTGTCGTCGTTGAAAACTGGGGATAAAGGGGCAACAAAACAATACGATCGGGGGCGTAAGCCATGACGTCCTGCACCACAGCCTCTGTCATGGGATGCCAATAACGCATACAGACAAAGGTTTGAAAACCCTCCCCCAGCACATCCTGAAGGGCTGCGGCTTGGGCCTTTGTGTTATCCAAAAGGGGGGATTTTCCCCCAAGACGATCATAAATTTTCGCCGCCACAGGGGCACGTTTGCGGGAAATCAGCTGGGCCAACAGATACCGAAAAACCCGCGGAACACGAATAATGGCGGGATCATTAAACAGATTAAACAAAAACGGCCGGATGGCCTGAACATCATCAGGTCCGCCGAGATTAAAAAGAACAACCGCTGTTTTCATCATGATCCTTTCAAGACATTCTGATGGTCTTTAAAGCAAAAAAAGCCGTGATAAGCCATAGTCTTTTACCCCAAACCAAAACATTCCTGCCTGACGCTGCGCGTTTGATCCGGGTTAAAATCAAAGGTCAAAGCCTGACGCACAGGGGGCAAAAAGGGCGCAATGCGCTGCGGCCATTCAATGCAACAGGGATGCTGCATCATGGCATCCACCAGCCCCAGGGCGTAGATCTCTTCGGGGCTGCCCAAACGATAGCAATCCACATGCCACAGGGGCCCCTGCGGCAGATCATAAACCTGAATCAGGCCGTAGGTGGGACTGATCACAGGACCCTGCCAACCCAGCGCTTTCAGATAAAACCGCATAAACGTGGTTTTTCCCACCCCCAGTGGCCCTTCCAAGGTCATCACAGGGGGCAAAGTATGCCGTTTTTCCGCCAGCGCTTGGGCCAGCGCGGCCGTGTCGGCCTCCCCTTGCAGCGTATAGGTGGCCATCATCGCAGACGCCAGACCTGAGCCATCAGCATCACCGCCGCCACCCCATAACCAATCCAAACATAAAGGGGCATCATGACAAACCCCGAGCATCTTTAAACGTCTGCAATCGCCGCATGGCACAGCGCAGAGCACACCAAATGGTCAACGTTGTAAATGCCAACGCCATGGTCATCAGCGGCATTTTCATCGCCATATCCATACTGTCTTTGGCAAACCACCGGATGCTGGCCGGTTGATGCAATGTGGTCCACCACGTCACAGAAAAAGAAATCAGGGGCAAATTCATCAGTCCCACACTGGCCACAATGGCCCCCACCTTTCGGGACAACGCAACAGGGGTGATGAGGGTGTAACTTAAAACCACACTCACCGATAACAAAAACAACAGCAGCATGCTGGTTAAACGCATATCCCAGACCCACCAAGCCCCCCAAGCCGGCTTGCCCCACAACATTCCGGTGATCAAACACAAAGCCGAAAGCAATACGGCCATTTCCCCAAACCCCTCGGAAATCAAACTGGCAACAGGATGCCGCCACACCCAATACCCCGCCCCCGAAAGGCCGCATAAGGCATAGGCCATCATGGCCGACCACGCCGCGGGCACATGAATATACATCAGCCGAACCAAATCCCCGTGCAAACGATCGGGGGGGGACAACCACAGGGCCCATGGCACGCCAACGGCAAACAAAACCACACTCAAAATCCCCAAAATACTGCAGGTTACTCCCGCCACACGCAGAAACGTGGCCGGTCTTGCCAAGGCATGAAAAGACAATTTTAAAGATGTCATGAGGTTAAGCGTTCCCTAATTATCCATGCCACGATCCACGGCAACACCGCAACACAAAACAAAACATACATCATCCCATACACAGCACCACCGGAAAAACTTAGGTTCCCCGCCGCCGCTCTTTGCATCGTATCCAGCCCAAAAATCACAAGCGGGGTCAACAGCGGACACAGCCAAACAAACCCAAAAACCCCTGCCCCCATCAAGGTTTCCACAAGCATCCGGTACAACATCAGCGGCAAAAGCCCCAAAGCCACCACACCTGCCAAAGCCCAAGACGCCAGACCACTGGCCGCCAAAACCAACATGGCAAGAGCCGTCATCACCACCCCCCGCGTAACCCCCATCACCAAAACATGAACCCACACCCATGCAATAAGAGGAATCTTATGGACCAACAACGTGGTGGACACAGAATCCTGATTCAGCCCCCCCAATCCTGTCCCCACCATATGCGTCACAAGAAGACTGACCCAAACGAAAGACACGGGATCCTGCCGCAAAAGACCCCCAAAGTGGCCAATCAGAATCAGGGCCACCATAAACAGGGCTTGCAGCATCAGCTCTTGCCCTTGGCTTTGACGATGTTGCCAAGCAGCCTTGATCATCCATCTTAAAAGGGCCATTGGTCCTCCTTTTCTGCCACCGCGACAAAGGCCGAAAGATCCACTGTTCTGCTTACAAAAGGAAACGTGCGGTGATCATGGCTTGTCCAAATCACAGCCCCGCCCCACGCCAAATGATGGGCTATACAATCATCCAAAATACGGGACGCATCATGATCCAATGATTGCCACGGTTCGTCCAAAATCCACAGCTGGGATCGTGTCTGGGCCAAGCGAGAGAGCCTGACGCGCTGTTGCATCCCCGAGGACAGGCGATGAATGGGCTGGGTGAAAACCTTTTGGGGCAAAAAGTCTTCCCTGTTTTCCGATGCTAAATCGGGCGCACCCCCATCTTTGAGCACGTGGGTTTCAAAGCGGCTCCACAAAGACAAATACGCTTTGGCTGTCTGTCCATCCAGAATATCCCGTTCCGTGGGCAGAAAAAAAACCGACGGTGTGCGGATCACACAAGGCCCCTGAAGCGGCAAAAGGCCCACCATAGCCCGCAACAAAGAGGATTTGCCCACACCATTGGGGCCCGTTATATGAACGCTGTCCCCGCTGGATACCTGTAAAGAAAAATTCTGCAACAAAGGCCGGCCCCCTCGCACCAAAAGGGCCACATCCATGTGCAAAAGGGGGGAAGGGGTCATGAACGCGCTGATTTTTCCCCTATCAAGGAAGGGCTTGTAAAAACTTAAAGATATTTTTTTCTATTCACCCTAATGTGAATGGAAAACTGAACATAAGCCCATGCCATGAAAAAGGGAATCGGAGATTTTTCACAATGCATACCTTTGTTTCCATCGTCATTCCCATGCACAACGAAGCCCCCGTTTTGTCCACGTTAGAGGCGCGATTGAATGATGTTCTCAAAACACTCAACATCCCTGTTGAAATCATCTGTGTGGATGATGGCAGCCACGATGACACGTGGGCGGGGCTTTTGGCATGGCAACAACGGGATCCCCGATTACATTTGGTTCGTTTATCCCGAAATTTTGGCCATGAAGCCGCTATTTTAGCCGGCCTAAAACAGTCCAAGGGGGATGCCATCATCACCATGGATGCCGACCTGCAAGACCCCCCCGAATTGATTCCCGCTCTGCTGAGCGAATGGGAAAAGGGATTTGAGGTCGTGTATGCCGTGCGAGAGGATCGGTCCGTGGATACGTGGTTGAAACGTGTGACCTCTGATTATTTTTACAAGATACTCAATCGACTCTCCACCTTAGATGTTCCCGGAAATACAGCAGAATATCGTCTTATGAGCCGCCGTGTGGTTCACATTCTGCTCTCTATGCCAGAAAAAAACAGTTTTGTTCGCATGATGACACGGTGGGTGGGATTTTCTCAAACGACCATCGGGTACAAACGGGAGCCTCGCGCAGCAGGCGTTACAAAATACAACGTTTGGAAATTGTGGAACTACGCTCTGGATGCCATTACGGGATTCAGCCATCTGCCGTTGCGGATTTGGAGTTATGTGGGGATTGTTATTTCCTTTAGTGCGTTTTTGTATGCCCTAGTCATTATTGCCATGTATTTTTTTGTGGGCAGGGAAACACCAGGATATGCGTCCTTAATGGTGGCGGTTCTGTTTTTGGGGGGGATTCAGCTGATTTGTTTGGGCATTATTGGGGAATATCTGGGTCGCGTTTTTATGGAAGTCAAAGGAAGACCCATGTACATTGTGGCTGAAACCCGAGAAGGATTCGCCGTGAAGGAGGAAATCCATGGACCCTGAAAGCTATCCCCGAATGGCCGCCCTTGAGACATCCCATTGGTGGTTTGTTGCCAGAAGACAGATTTTAAAGAGCGTTCTCCATCGTTTTACAAATCAAAAGCCCATGACCATTCTGGAGGTCGGGGCGGGCACCGGCGGTAACGTTGCAATGTTGGAATCCTTTGGCCATGTCACCTTGGTTGAACCCAATCCCGTGGCCCGCAGCATTCTGAATCAAAAAGGGTTCTCTGTCATTGATGGAACTTTACCAGGAATCCTGCCTCTGCCAGAAAAAAGTGTGGATGTCATAGCCATGCTGGATGTTTTGGAACATATTCAGGCTGATGAAGAGGCCCTGCGAGCGCTACGCCCCCTGTTAACACCAACGGGAAAAATCCTTCTGACGGTCCCTGCCTTTGGCTGGTTATGGAGTCATCACGATGCATACCACCACCATATCCGGCGCTATTCCCGTCAGGGCCTAACGGCCGTGATAGAAAGGGCAGGGTATACCATCGAATATCTATCCTATTTTAATACCCTTCTTTTTCCCTTGGTGGTTTTGGCCCGCTTGTGGGCTCGTCTTTGCGGGGAAAAAAATCGCTCTGATATGAACATGCCGCCTTTGTGGCTTAATACCCTCTTAAAAAATATTTTTGCGCTGGAACGTCATGTTCTGGGCCGCGGGAAACCTCTGCCTGTGGGGGTCTCTTTACTGGTTGTGGCGCGGCCCCAAAACGTTTCCTAAAACAGACCGACCCCTCAACCTCAGGAACCCTATGCACATTCTCTTTCTGTTTGTCTCTATTGCGCTGGGTGTTGTGGCACAGATGCTGTTTAAAAGTTTTGCCATGACGCCCAAAGGGGATGGCCAGGCCCTGTTTTGGTATTTTCTGAATACAAAGTTTATTGCGGGCATGGGACTGTATTTTGTGGCGGCAATTTTGTACATTGTATCGCTGCAAAAGATCAACCTGTCCGTGGCCCATCCCACCGTTGCTGTTTCCTATATTTTTGTGGTGGGGTTAAGCCATATTTTTTTTGGGGAAAGCCTGACCGTTTACAAGATTTTGGGCAGTGCCTTCATTCTGATGGGGGTGGCCCTGATGTGGAAACACTAAAGGGATTCTTCCCCCAAAGATAACAGATCCCAAAGCACCCCTTGCCCCTGTTCCCTAGGTTGGGTTAAGATTCCCCCATGACACAAACCAGACCATCTGCCCCCATGACCTCATCCTTAGCCCCCGCCCTTGCCGGCAAAAAGCGCGTGATTGTCACCGCGCTGGATGCCACCAGTGCAGACCGTATGGAGGCCCTGTTTAAACACCACTACCCCCAACCCGTGTTTCGCCACGACACATGGGCGCAGGCGGCGAATCAACAGGGCCGGATCATCAATCTGCTGGTGGGGCCACTGCGGGGGGGCTTTGAAACCGATGATTTTATTGTGGTGACCGAGGAAGACCTGTTCGGCGAAAAAGTCCGCAGCAATCCCAAACGCAAAACAGCCGAGGCCGTGCTGCTGGACACCAGCGTTATGGACATCGGCGATTATCTGGTTCACGAAGACCACGGCATCGGCAAATTCGAGGGACTGGAAACCGTGACGGTGGAGGGCACCCGCCACGATTGCGTCGTGGTATCCTATCACAGCGGGGATAAACTGTACGTGCCGGCGGAAAACAGCAATGTGTTGTCTCGTTATGGGGACGCCGATGCGGTGGTGTCTTTGGACCGCTTGGGGGCGGCGGGTTGGCAAAACCGCAAGGCCAAACTCAAAAAACGCCTGAGGGATATGGCAGAGGAACTGCTGAAAATCGCCGCCGCGCGGGCCCTGAACACCGCGCCGTCCCTGATTCCGGATAGTGATTTATATGCCCTGTTTGCGGCCCGTTTTCCCTATGCCGAAACGGATGATCAGCTCAGCGCCACAGCGGAGATTTTAGAGGATCTGGCCAAAGGCCGTGCCATGGACCGTTTGCTGTGCGGGGATGTGGGCTTTGGCAAAACCGAGGTCGCCATGCGGGCCGCCTTCGTGGCGGCGAGCAGTGGTGTGCAAGTGGCCGTCATCGTCCCCACCACGCTGTTGGCGCGGCAACATGCAAAAACTTTTGCGGAGCGTTTCGCGGAATTGCCCCTGACATTGGGCCACTTGTCCCGTTTTGTTTCCCCCCGCGATGCGGACACCACCAAAGAGGCCCTGAAAAACGGCACCGTGGACATTGTCGTGGGCACCCACGCCCTGCTGGGCAGCACCATTGGGTTTAAAAATTTGGGGCTGGTCATTGTGGATGAAGAGCATTGCTTTGGCGTGAAGCAAAAGGAAAAACTCAAAGCGCTCAAGGCCAACGTGCATTACCTCGCCCTGAGCGCCACCCCCATTCCCCGTACGTTGCAGCTGGCGTTATCGGGTACGTTTGATTTGTCCCTGATTGCCACGCCGCCGGTGGATCGTTTGGCCATCAAAACCTTTGTGTTGCATCAGGACGATGTGACCCTGCGGGAGGCTTTGCTGCGCGAGCTGTCCCGCGAGGGCCAGATTTTCTATGTCTGCCCGCGTATCGAGGATTTGGCCCAGCAAGCCGAGTATGTCCAATCTCTGGTACCAAACGCCCGTTTGGCCGTGGCCCACGGGCAAATGCCGGCGGCGGATTTGGATACCATCATGCAGGATTTTACGGATTACCGGTATGATGTTTTGCTCTCTACCCACATTATTGAATCGGGGATTGATATCCCGCGGGCCAACACCCTGATCATCCACCGTGCCCATCTGTTTGGACTGGCCCAGCTGTACCAACTGCGGGGAAGGGTAGGGCGATCGGGGCGGCAGGGCTATGCCTATTTCACCCTGCCCGCCGGTATGAAGGTCGCCAGCACCACCCAAAAACGTTTGGAGATCATGCAAACCTTGGATCACTTGGGGGCGGGATTTACGTTGGCCAGCCACGATATGGACCTGCGCGGGGCAGGCAACATTCTGGGCGAGGAACAATCCGGCCACATCCGCGAAGTGGGGGCCGAGCTGTACCAGCAGATGCTGCGCGATGCCATTGAGGCTGCCAAACGGGGAGATGCAGCCTTAACCGAAGACACATGGACCCCCACGTTAAACCTAGGGGTATCCGTCCTGCTGCCCCCTGATTATGTGAAGGATCTGGAGGTCCGTATGCAGCTGTACCGCCGCGCGTCATCCTTAAAAACCCGCGATGATGTGGTGGCGTTTAAAACCGAACTGCGGGACCGCTTTGGGCCGTTGCCGCCAGAGGCCGATAATCTGCTGAAAATCATCCTGCTGAAACACTTGTGCCTAACCGCCCGCATCACCAGCATTGATGTGGGACCGCGGGGCCTGCTGGTGGCTTTTCACCAAAACACCCCGCCGAATCCTGAAAAAATCATGCACCTCACCAAACACCGCCCGAACCATTACAAAATCCGCCCCGATCAAAAACTCTTCATCGCCCGCACCCCCGCCAAAAGTGTGTTTCATGAGGTGAACGAGGGGGTGAAGGGGATTGTGTGAGGGGGAAAATCGTTGCAAGCCCCCACGGGTTACCGTATTTTTCGATTTTGAACGCCACGAAATAAAGAAAGTCCCGTGTGATGTTGAAACGATACGCCATGGCAGTTGTATTGACGCTGTTTTTTGTCACTCCCAGTGTGGCGGGAGATTTTTTTGCGGCAATAAAAGAACGGGCGGAACAGGGGGATGTAGCGGCGCAAGAAACTCTATGTGGCATGTTCTACTTTGGCAAAAACGTGATGCAAAATTACGAACAGGCCTATATTTGGGCCAGTTTAGCCGCCGCCCAATCCCCTGCTCCTGAATATGCTGCAGAAGTACGGGATGAGGTCGCCAAAAAATTACCCCCCAAAGATTTAATCGCCGCCCAACAACGCGCCGCCGAATTGCAGGAGAAAATCGCGGCCAACGCGAAAAACCCCTAGGGCAGGGCCATGATCCGCCCCCATTTTTTTTGTAGCGTCTTTGGGAAGGGCTGTGCTAAAAAAAAGATAATGAATTTTCACTGACAAAGGCCTGTATCCTATGGTGTCCCGCTTTGTAAAAACGGTTTCTTTTTTATCCATCCTGTTGATCGTGTCGGCCTGTGCCCGCAATCTGGATCCCAATATGTATTCTGAACGGGATGCAGGGGCCGTGTCCGATACATTTCAGGGGGTTGTTCTGAGTTCCCGTCCCGTCATTGTCGGCGGTGCCGAAGAAACACTGGGCAACACAACAGGTCTGGTTGTGGGGGGGATTGCCGGTGGTTTGGCCGGTAACCAGTTTGGAAAAGGGTCCGGAAACGTCGCCGCCACCGTGGGCGGGGCCTTGATTGTGGCGGCCCTAGGGGCAGCCATTGAGGGAGAAGTTTCCAAACAGCCTGGCATCGAATACATCATCAAAATCTGGGATAACAACAGCGCCTACACCACCGATGAAACCGTGGAAGATTACAAAGGCCGCACCACAAAACGCAAAAAAGACGTGCGCCGCGACAACGAGCGCGTTTTAACCATCGTCCAAGGCCCCCAATCTAAAATGGAGGTCGGCCAGCGTGTGTTCGTCATTGTTCAGGCCAACGGGCGTTCCCGCGTGGTTCTGGACAACAGCGGCACCGGTGTGGTGAACGCCAAGACAACGAGCGCAAAGTAACCCCTGCATGATCAAAACCCGCTTTGCCCCCAGCCCCACCGGTCGTTTGCACGTGGGCAACATCCGGATTGCGCTGATTAACTGGTTGTTTGCCAAAAAACATGGCGGCCATTTTTTGCTGCGTTTTGATGATACGGATATAGACCGCTCTGAAAAGGTTTTTGAGGATGGCATTGTTCAGGATCTTTTGTGGCTGGGCTTAACCTTTGATGACACCGCCTATCAATCCCGCCGCTTTGACCGTTACGAGGCCATTCGCCAGCACCTGATCACATCGGGCCGCCTGTATCCCTGTTATGAAACGGGGGAAGAATTGGCGATAAAGCGCAAAATCCTCCTCAGCCAAGGCAAGCCCCCCCTGTATGATCGGGCCGCGTTGTCCCTGACGCCCGATCAAAAAGCCGCGTTTGAGGCCGAAGGTCGCCAGCCCCACTGGCGCTTTTTGCTAAACCATACCCCCATCACGTGGCAAGACAAAGGCCGCGGCGCTGTGCATTTCGAGGGGCAACACCTGTCCGATCCCGTGTTGTTTCGCGCCAACGGGGTGCCCGTGTATTCCTTGGCCTCGGTGGTGGATGACATTGATTTTGGGATCAGTCACGTGATTCGCGGGGAAGATCACGTGGTGAAC
>CANGYM010000007.1 GCA_947458145.1 Alphaproteobacteria bacterium
ATGGGATCGAACCCTTGCTGTATGAAGCCATCCCCGTTTTGGATCATGGGTTTGTGCGGGTGATTGATTATATGGGCAATGATGCCGCCATCACGCAGGCCGCCCGCGTGTCTTACGGCAGCGGCACCAAACAGGTGCAGCAGGATCGGGGGTTGATTCGGTATCTGATGCGTCACTGGCACACCACCCCGTTTGAAATGTGCGAAATCAAATTGCACGTCAAACTGCCCATCTTTGTGGCCCGTCAGTGGATTCGTCACCGCACGGCCAATGTCAACGAGTATTCCGCCCGCTATTCCATCATGGATAAAGAATTTTATCTGCCCAGTCCCGAACACTGCGCCCCCCAATCCCAAAACAACAAACAGGGACGTCAGCCCGAACCCCTGTCCCCCCAGCGCACGGCGGAGGTTTTGGAGATCTTAAAACAGGACGCCACGCGCTGTTATGATGATTATATCGCCCTGATGAACACGGACGAATCCGGCCATGTCCTGAACGAAGGCACCGAAGGTCTGGCCCGAGAGCTGGCCCGTATGAACCTGACCCTGAATTATTATACCCAGTGGTATTGGAAAATTGATCTGCACAATCTGTTTCATTTTTTGTATTTGCGGGCGGACCGTCATGCACAATACGAAATTCGGGCCTACGCCGATGTGATTTACGATATTGTCAAACAGTGGGTTCCTGTGGCGGCAGAGGCCTTTGAGGAATACCGCCTGCACGGCGCCCACCTGTCCAAAACCATGGTGACTATGGTGCAAAAACTCTGGCGCGGCGAGGCGGTGGATCAAGCCACATCCGGCCTATCCCCCCGTGAGTGGGAGGATTTTATGCGGGTGGTGGAGCCATAACCCCCCCCGATAAGGTATTGCCATCAAAGGAAGAATGCGGCAGGGCGCCTTTCCCCTATTGTTGAAAAGGAATAGCCCTGTTTTGCCCAACCTTCCCCTTGCCCCCTGCCCTTCCCTTCGCTATGGTGGCGTATGACTTTGTTGACGGCCCTGCACCATGTTACCCGTTATGATTATGATCGCCCGATTATGCTCGGGCCTCAGACCATTCGGCTGCGTCCTGCCCCCCATGCGCGGGCGTTGGTGGAATCCTATAGTTTGCAGGTCACGCCCAAGCCCCATTTTTTAAACTGGCAGCAGGATCCCTTTGGGAACCACTTGGCCCGCGTGGTGTTTCCCGAGCCCACCCGTTTTTTGCAGGTTGCGGTGGATCTGGTCACCGACATTCGGGTGTTTAATCCTTTTGATTTTTTCCTAGAAGACACCGCGCAGCACATTCCCTTTGTCTATGATGCCAGCACCGCCGAAGAGCTGATTCCCTATTTGGAAATCAAAGATCGGGGGCCGCTGCTGACGACCTTTTTATCGGGCATCCCCCG
Organism: Alphaproteobacteria bacterium; assembly: GCA_947458145.1. Classification (GTDB taxonomy): domain Bacteria; phylum Pseudomonadota; class Alphaproteobacteria; order JAJTHO01; family CANGYM01; genus CANGYM01. The sequence continues at coordinate 1,397 of CANGYM010000007.1, forward strand.
CACCAAAACCCCCACCATTGATTTTCTGGTGGCCCTGAACCAGCGGGTGCATCATCATCTGGCCTATGGCATTCGTTTGGAGCCTGGGGTGCAGTCCTGCGAAGAGACCATGGAAAAGCGCAGCGGATCCTGCCGCGATATGGCGTGGCTGCTGTGCCAGATGCTGCGGCATCTGGGGCTGGCCAGTCGCTTTGCCTCAGGGTATTTGATCCAATTAAAGGCCGATGTGGACGCCCTCGATGGGCCGAATGGACCCAAGGAAGATTTTACGGATCTGCATGCATGGTGCGAGGTTTATTTGCCCGGGGCCGGATGGGTGGGGCTGGATCCCACGTCGGGGCTGTTTGCGGGTGAGGGGCATATTCCGTTATGCTGCACCCCCAACCCATCGAGCGCGGCGCCCATCAGTGGCGTGCTGGATCCGTGCGAAAGCACGTTGCATCACAGCATGACGGTGACACGCATTCACGAAGATCACCGCGTCAGCAAACCCTATCCCCCGTTGCTATGGCAGGCCATCGATGATTTGGGCCAAAAGGTGGATCAGGATTTAATCGCCGGTGATGTGCGCCTGACCATGGGCGGGGAGCCGACTTTTGTCTCGCTGGATGAGCGTGACCACCCCGCATGGGAAACCGCCGCGCTGGGCGGGCAGAAAAAGGCATTGGCCTATACCCTGTTTCAGCCCCTGTGTCCCGCAGGATCCGTGCAGCAATTTTCCCATGGGAAATGGTACCCGGGGGAAATTTTGCCCCGCTGGTCCATGGCGTCCTATGGCCGTAAAGATGGATTGCCGATTTGGAAAAACAGGGCCCGTCTGGCGGACCCCGAAAAGCCCGAGGGCCACACCCCTGAAATGGCCAAGGCGTTTTTGCAGGATTTGGTTCAGGTTTTGGGGGTGTCAGGAGATGCCATTCTGCCAGCCTTTGAGGATATCCCTTACGCCCTGTGGAAAGAGGGAACTTTGCCGCTGGATGGGGATATTCGCCACGATGACCCGTTCGAGGCCGCTGAACGTGCCCGCCTGCAACGTCTGTTTGATCAAACCTATAACAGCCCTGCGGGCTATGTCCTGCCCCTGTTTTACAGTGTGGCGCAGGGGGGGTGGACCAGCGCGTTATGGGCGTTTCGGCGGGATCGTTTGGTGTTGTTGACGGGGGATTCACCGGTGGGATTGCGCTTGCCGCTGTCCAGTTTGCCCCATGAGGCCCCCGCCGAACTTTTGCCCGAGCGCAGCCCTGAGGATCAGGGGGATCCCCTGCCCACTTTTGAGGATTTATTGCCGCCCAAGTCTGAAGCCTTCCGCTGGGACAGCACCGTTCGTACGGCCCTGTGTGCTGAGGTTCGGGGCGGCACGCTGCATTTGTTTTTGCCGCCGTTGTCTTACGCCGAGCATGCCTTGGCCCTGTTGGCGGCGGTGGAGGCGGTAGCGGAGGCCCAAAACGTGGCGGTGGTGTTGGAGGGGTATCCTCTGCCGGCCGATTTGCGTCTGCAATATTTCAGCGTCACCCCCGATCCCGGGGTGATTGAGGTGAACATTCAACCCGCCCATTCCTGGGATGATTTAAAAACCATCACGGAAAGGGTTTATGAAACGGCCCGACAATCCCGCCTGACTGCCGATAAATTTCTGCTGGATGGCCGGCGCGTGGGCACCGGCGGGGGCAATCACATTGTCACGGGGGCCGCCACGCCGCAGGATAGCCCGTTTTTGCGCCGTCCCGATTTGCTGAAAAGTTTGCTGACGTTCTGGCAAAATCATCCGTCCTTATCCTATTTATTTTCCGGTCAGTTTATTGGTCCCACCAGCCAAGCCCCCCGCGTGGATGAGGCCCGTTTGGACAGTTTGTATGAACTGGACATTGCCCTGTCCCATATTCCCCAAAGGGGCAGCGGGGAGATGCCGCACTGGTTGCTGGACCGGATGCTGAGGAATCTGTTGGTGGATTTAACGGGCAACACCCATCGGTCGGAATTTTGTATTGATAAACTCTATAGCCCCGACAGCCAGCGCGGGCGGCTGGGCCTGCTGGAGATGCGCGGGTTTGAAATGACGCCCCATCCGCAGATGAATTTGCTGCAGGCGCTGTTGATTCGGGCGTGCATTGCGGCCTTTTGGCATAAGCCCTATCAGGCCCCTTTGGTGGCGTGGGGTACGCGGTTGCATGATCAATTTATGTTGCCCCATTGTGTGTGGCAGGATTTTCTGGATGTTTTGGGCACATTGAAACACCATGGGTATGCCTTTGATCCGGTGTGGTTTTTGCCGTTTTTGGATTTTCGTTTTCCCCTGTATGGTACGGTTCAGGTGGGGGATGTGCGGCTGGAGCTGCGCATGGCCCTCGAGCCTTGGCCCGTGATGGGGGAAGAGCCCGCCCTGGGCGGGGGCACATCGCGGGGGGTGGATTCGTCATTAGAGCGTCTGCAGGTGGCCGCCCACGGCCTGATCCCCGGGCGTCACATCGTGACGTGCAACCGTTACCCCCTGCCCTTGGTGGCCACAGAGGCCATGGATACCTTTGTGGCGGGGGTGCGGTACAAAGCTTGGGCCCCCGCGTCATCCCTGCACCCCACCATTCCCATGCACACGCCGTTGGTGTTTGACGTGGTGGATACGCGGTATTCTCGGTCGTTGGGGGGTTGCACGTATCACGTGATGCACCCGGGGGGCCGCAATTACGAACGCCTGCCCATCAATGAAAACGAAGCCGAAGGCCGCCGCCTGTCCCGTTTTGAAAAAAGCGGTCATACCGCAGGGGCCTTTGTCCCCAAACCGGCCCTGCACCATCCGGCGTTTCCCTGTACGTTGGATTTGCGATGGGGGTGATGGGGTTATTGGCGGTGTTGAATTAGGTTACGTTGCATCCACGTTTGTTGTTCGAATCTTTCAAGTTCCTCGGGGGGCAATTCAACGTACTTTTTCTCTTCAGCGGCACTTGGAAAACACCGCGGCATTACTTGGGTACAAGCCCTTGTAATGTTTTTGAACCCATTCCCTACGCTGTTCCCCAGACTATGGAGTACTTCTGAAGGATTAATGTTAGTGGTCGCGCTAACTGCGAAAGCTAGTGATACTAGAAATGCTGATGGGAATAGTAGGGCCCGCCATATCATAAACTCAAGCCCCCAACCTTGATGCCCATTCCCCCACTCACGCCCCCTGAAATCGTGTGCGTGGCCCCTGAGTCAGGGCTTGGCTTTGTTGCAATTCTTCGTTTTGCAGCCATTGCAGGACTTTTTTGGTCATTTCTAGGGCCTCGTGCAGGCATTGTTCCAACAAAGACCGCCCCCACGCCACCCCCTGACGGGTGCAAAAAAACAACCCCGCGAAAAATCCAACCACGATGCCGTAATTGTGGGACAAATCATCATTGTCCGAGGGCATCATGGCCCTGAAAAACGCGCGAACATCTTGAAAAAAGGAGGTCATGGCCTCAGACACATTGCCCTGACATTGATCCAAAAACGCCACTGCGGTTTTCAGACCGACTTTGATTTGCACCTGCGCGGGGGTGTCGCCCTGCGTGGTGTTGGTATAACCGGACAAAGCATCCACGGCGGCGCTGACAACAGCGTCACCCACGGGCATGGGCCAACCCTGCCGCAACTGTTGATCGGGGATCGGGCCATAAGCCACATTTCGCTTTTCTGCCAGTGTTGCCATAGGAATACAACGGACCTTGAGGGATCGTGGTTAAAAAATACAATTTATATTATTATTATCACCAATAATAACACAGTCTTTTTTAGCCGCAAGTGGTTTTTTTACAGTGTATAAGTTCACCCCATTTGAGACAAACCGAAGGATCAAGCGGCGTCCTTGAGGAGGATGGTTTTTGTATACGCGGAGGGTGTGGATCCTTTCAAGGCATAATGTGGGCGGTAAGTGTTATATTTGTGGACGGCGGTTTTGAGGAGGGCGCGGCCCATTCCCAAAGCCTTCCTATGGATTGTCCATCCCCGCCTCGCCACGTTTTTTCTGCCCCCTGACGGCTTTGGGCGTGGTTACGTTTAAATAATTCTCACCGCTCACCACACTTCGCCCCAATTCTGCCTCGGCCTGCTTGCGGGCGGTGCCTGCCACACCGCCGCCGCGCTTGGCGACACGGCGATTTTCTGCCAACCCTTCCGGTTGTTCTTTACCGGAAATCTCGGTGGTTACTCTCTCGCCCAACATGGTGAAAATCAATTCCAAATCGGTCATATGATCCCGCAGGTTTACGCCCGATTTTTCTGGTAGGTTCTTATGTTTTTTATATTCTTTTGGCGTCATGCCAAAGGTGGCGCGGGAGATATCAGCAGTCAGAATGGCGTAATCCTTCTGGCTGGTGAGACCCCGCTGTTTCCATTCATCGGTCAAATCCTGCCGCACCGCCATGCCGCGCAGGCGCTTGTCGATCCAGTCTTTGGGATAGCCTTTTTCCTCGTAAAGGCGTTTCATGCGCTCTTGCGCCAGTTCAGGATTTTCAATTTCTTGAATGCGTTCATACCCCACCTTCGCCAGCCAACGCTTGAACGGTTCGGCCCTGGGGGACGGAATAGACTGAATAATCCGCAACAGGGATTCGGTATTGGCGCAATCAGTCGCACGCATTTTTCCGTCAGGAGCAGGCAGTTTCAACCCGTGACAAAATGTCACGACTTCACTCTCTTCCTCATTCAGCCGCTGTTTCAGCTTGCGCCAATAGGCCCCAGGGTCTGGGCTTTCGGTGAGTGCGCCTGCCACGTCCACCACCGAAAACCACCATGCACCCTGATGCCAAGTACGGCGGATTTTTTGTTCGTTGAATAAAACAATAGCCCCGTGCGTTTCGGTCATACGCTCCCCTGCAAAATGTTACCCCTTCCCCACCAACCCCGAAAACCCATCCCTGAGAGCCTTGGCCACATCAGCAAAGCTGACCCCTTCGGCTTTTAGGCGGGCGCGGAGGGCCACCAGATCTTCGAAAGATTTTCCCCATGCGGGGGGAAACACGTGGGTGCCCAGATGCTGCGTGATGGCTTTGGACAGGCCCGCCGCTTGGCCGTCGCTGGACACTGTGATCATCACCGGTCCCCGCCGCATGAGGGAGGGAACGTGAAAATCACACAGGGGCTTCACGTCCTCCACATTCACAAAGGCCCCGCCGGCCTTGGCGGCGGTGTAATAGGGACGGGCTTCGTCTTCGCCAAGGCCCGCAATATAAACAACGCGGTACGTGCCGGCGGATAAGCGGGGCAACAGGGACGGGTCCCCCGCCCCCTCTTGCGGCAAGGCATAAAGGTCAAGGGCGCCCGCGCCGGCCTCGGTCAACAGGGTCAGGCGTTTGTCATAGGCCTCCCCCCGTCCCGCCAAGGCGATGGGCAGTGTCTCCACATCCAGCATCAGGGGCAGCATCAGGCGGCGTCCGCCAGCAGGGCCTTCATATACTCCCCGCCCCGATCATGGCAATAATCCCCAAAGGTGGCGTGTTTGTCCGTCCGATGATCCCGAAAATCCACAAAGGCCTTTTTCAGGGTGCCGGTGATGGCTTCGTAGGGGAGTTTATCAAGGACTTTTTCACTGAGCCGCGTGCCCAAAAAATCCCCCCCCAAATACAGGGCATACACCCCAGGGGTGCGGCCCACCAACCCAATATCCCCAGCATAGGGACGGGCGCAGCCGTTGGGGCAGCCCGTGATGCGCAGCGTAAAAAGGTCTTGGCTGAGGCCAATGTCCGCCAGCATGGTTTCAATATCCGTCATCAGGGGATCATGGATCCGCTCGGCCTCCGTTAAGGCCAAGCCGCACGTCGGCAAGGCCGGACAGGCCATGGACCAGCGGCGCACGTTGGAAAGATCATCCCGCAATTTCACACCGTGCTCTTGAAACACGGCCTCCACCGCGGGGCGATCTTGGGGGCGAATGTCCCCCAAAATGACATCCTGCGTGGGGCTGATCACCACCAAGGGGGCATAATCCGTCACCACACGGCGCAGCGCAGAGCGCAAACGCAACGCGCCCACGTCATGAACACGGCCACTGAGGACCGGCAGGCCAAGGTATAACAACCCATCCCCCTGTTCATGCCAGCCCAAATGATCCACGATGGTATAGGGCGCTTGGGGTCTGGGATCGTCCAGAGGGCGTCCCATGATGATTTCCATCTGGGCTTTGACCCACGCTTCCCCCTGTTCCTGCACCACGTATTTGATGCGGGCATGTTTGCGGTTTGTGCGGTCCCCCCAATCACGGTGAACGGTGACCACGGCGCGGGCGGCGGCCAGCAAATCCTGCGGTCCCACAAAACAGATGGGGGTGGCCAGACGCGGATAGGTTTCGGCTTTGTTATGGGTGATGCCAAGGCCCCCGCCCACGTGAATGTTGTACCCCAACAACGTCTTCTGATCGTCAAACAACGCCACAATGGCCAGATCGTTGGTGAGAACATCCACGGAATTGTCCTGCGGCACGGTGATGCCGATTTTGAATTTTCGTGGCAGATAGGTGGCGCTGTACAGATCCTCAACCTGCCCCCCATCTTTGTTCACAGAGGGGTTGTGGACGTCGGCGAATTTTTCGTTATCCAACCAGATTTCGGCATAGGCGTTGGAGCGCGGCAACAACGATGCGGACAGCATGTCGGCATCCTGAAACAGGCGTTGATGGATGGGGTCCTGAATGGGGGCTGCGATGGTGGTGACGTTACGCACCACATCGCCGCAGGCGGCCTCGGTGGTGAAAAGGCTTTCGTTAATCCCCGCAATGGTGGCGTGTAAATCGCCCTTTAGGATGTTGTGATACTGAATGGCTTGGCGGGTGGTGAAACGCAATTTCCCGCCGCCGTATTGATCGGCCAGCGCGTCAAAATGCAGATACTGCGCCCGATCCATGCGCCCGCCCGGGATGCGCACACGAATCATCATTTCGTATTCTTTATCCAGTTTCATTTTTTTCCGCTCGGTGGCGGTGTCGCGGTTGTAACCCTGATAGACCCCGTGGAATTTCAAAAGGTTATACATATCCTCAGAAAACGGGATTTGGGCATCGCCCAAGTCCCCCTTGATCGTGCCGCGCAGCTGCTGGCTGGTGGCCTTAACATCTTCAACGTGGGAGAGCTTTTCAGTCATGGGAAAACGTCATCATTGCCATCATCATCAAAACCTTTCATAAAGGATAGACCAAAAAACTTCAAGACTCTATACCCCATCCTTTTGAACCCATTCTTTTGCCCTTGTTGTCTTTATGAATCCTGTTTTGTTGACGGAAACCTCTGCTTTGGCGGCGTATTTGGACCGGTTTTCGGATGAACCGCAGGTGGCCTTGGATGTGGAGTTTGTGCGCCAGACAACCTATTACCCCCATTTGTGTTTAATCCAAATGGCTTTTGCGAATCAGGATCCCGTTTTGATTGACCCCTTTTCGTGTGATGTAACGGTGTTGGGGCCCCTGCTGACCAACCCCAAGGTTCTGAAAATTGTGCATGATGGGAAACAGGATGTTGAGGCCCTGCGTTATGCCCTGTCCGTTGTGCCGGCGCCGTTGTTTGATGTGCAGTTGGCGGCGGCGTTTTGCGGTATGGGATCCCAGATCCGTTATGAAAAGCTGGTTAGGACGCTGTGCGATTCTTCCTTTTCCCAAATCAAAACGCCGCTGGATTGGAAACGCCGGCCTTTGCCCACGGGGCATTTGCATTATGCGGCGGAGGATGTGCATTACCTGAATGCGATTTATCAGGGCCTGACAGAACGGTTGAACCAAACAGGGCGCCGCGCTTGGTTTGATGAGGACATGGCGGCCCTTGAGCGATCGTTCCAAACGCCCCTTTGCGAACACGACATGGGGGGAAAATTCAAAGTCGGCCATTTGCCCTATCCCCACGTGCCAACGGCGCGGGCCTTGGTGGTGGTGCGGGACCGCATCGCCCGTCATAAAAACATGGCGCGGCGGCGGTTGCTGTCGGATGAGGGTCTGCTGGCGGCCGCATCTCGCGGGGCAGAGGCTGCCATGCATCTTTTTCCCGAGCATAACGAGTTCTGGCAGGATTTTGATGCCCTATGCGCCCTGTTCAAAAAAGCACCCCCATCAAAAGCCCAAGACGAAGAAGCCGTGCGTTTTTTCCTGCTCTCCGCTGCGTTGAAAGATGTGGCCCAGAAAAACAATCTGCCGGAATCCTTACTGGCCAACCGCGAAGCCCTGCGGGTGTTTGGCAAAGCCCCCAGCCCCCTGGATCAGGGATGGCGGGCGGAGGTTGCGGGCAACCTGCTGCAGTCTATTCAGCGGGGCAATGTTTCGGTGCGCCTGTCGGGGGAAGTGTTGGTTTATGAAACATAAAAAAACCCCGTCTAAACGCGACCCCCTTGCACCCTAACACCAAAACCGCTTTAATCATGGTGCTTAGCCGAGGTCACGTCATAAAAACCACGGCAAGACAAGCCGTCCAAAGCCAGAGGCCCATCACACCGTGTCTTTTTTGCCTGAGTTTTTAACGGTTCACCTGCCCAGTCTGATGGTGGGGGCCGTGACCACCCTGCAATTAACTTTGGTGTCTTTTGGCCTGAGCTTGCTCATTGGCCTTATATGGGCGATGATGTGCCTTTATGGCCATCCTGTTGTGGCCAGGGCGGCGAAAAGTTTATCGTTGTTTTTTCGGGGCATGCCAGAACTGCTGATCATTCTGGCGGTGTATTATCTGCATGGGCCGATTCTGGAAATTCTGACATGGGGGCGCATCAGCCAGTTGTCGTCGTTTGCGTCGGGTGTTTTGGCGTTGTCCCTGTGTTATGGGGCCTATGCCAACGAAGTGATCCGTTATGCCATCATCACCATTCCCCCCCAGCAGATCGAGGCTGCGGATGCCTTCGCCCTTTCTGCCAAACGCCGATTCCTGAGAATCATTCTGCCGCAGGCGACCTTTCGCTCTCTCAAAGGTCTGACAAATCTGTTTTTGTCTTTGATGAAGGACACGGCGCTGCTGTCTGTCATCAGTGTGCCGGAATTGATTCGTATGACGCATCTGAGCATTGCCACCGCCAAGAATCCGTTCACCTTTTACATGCTTGCGGCGTGTTTGTATTTGCTGATGACCTTTTTTGTTCTGTTCATCATGCGTGTTTTGGACCGTGTTTATTTTTATCGTTTTATGAGCGAGGATCGACCGTGATGCACCCCGAAACCCGTTTGGCCCATATGGCCCGCGATGCCCGTCGTTTTGATGGGGCTGTCAATTTGCCTGTGATGCGGGCCTCCACCGTGTTGTTCGAGGATACGCAGCATCTGAAAACCACCGAAAAAACATGGTGGGAAAAACCTTATTATGGTCGCCATGGCTTAACCCCCACCTTTGCCTTTGAAGAGGCCATCGCGCAGCTGGAGGGGGGATACAAAGCCATTGCCGTGGAATCCGGTCTGGCGGCTTTAACCTGCGCGTTGTCTGCATTTTTAAAAAGCGGGGATCATGTTTTGATTCATGATGCGGCCTATGGCCCTGTGCGGCACTATTGTGATGATGTGTTGCGGCGCTTTGGGGTGGAGGTGACGTATTATCACCCCAATCAAGATATCGCCGCCCTGATCCGTCCCCATACCCGCGTTTTGCATCTGGAGGCCCCTGGGTCCATTACCTTTGACATGCAGGACATTCCCGCCCTGTGCGCCCTGGCCCAAAGCCGAGGCATCATCACCGTTCTGGACAACACATGGGCCACCCCCCTGTATTTTCAGGGGTGCGTGGTTGGGGTTGATGTGGTCACCCATGCAGCCACAAAATATCTGGTGGGCCATTCCGATGCCCTGCTGGGGGTGATGGTGGCCAGAAACGAGGCGGTGTATCACACCCTGAAAACAAATGCTGCGCGTCATGGGCACCATGCTGCGCCGGATGATCTGTATTTGGCGCTGCGGGGTATGCGTACTCTGGCCGTCCGATTGGCCCGCCATCAGGACACCGCTGGGCGTTTGATGACATGGCTGGCGGATCATCCCTTGGTGGCGCGGATTTTGTCCCCTGCCTATCCTGAGCATGAAGGTCACGCCCTTTGGAAACGGGATTTTTCAGGGGCCAGTGGCTTGTTTTCCTGTGTGATGAATATGGATTATCCGGCGCTGTGTCAGGTTGTGGATCGTTTGACCCTGTTTGGGCTGGGTTACAGTTGGGGAGGCTTTGAATCACTGGCCGTTCCCTTTGATATGCGCCGCGCCCGCACCGCCCAACCATGGACCGAGGGCCCCGTTCTGAGACTTCATGCAGGATTAGAACACCCCGACGATTTGATTGGGGATTTGGCTAACGCTTTGGGGTGAAAATACCCTAAACCATCCCCCGCCACCCACTGATCAACCCCAGCGCCTGCAGCGGGGTGAGGGTATCAGGGTCCGTCTGGGACAGGGCCGCAAGGACGGGGTGGGTTTTTTCTGGGGACGAGGGCGCGGGTTCTGGGGCCAAAAAGGTGGGTTGGGTTTGGGCCTGTTCCCGCAGACGTTCCAGATTGTTCAGGATCACACGGGCGCGGGCAATGACGGCCTTTGGCACGCCCGCCAACTGGGCCACATGAAGACCGTAAGAATGGGCGGCGGCCCCTGGGGACAGACTGTGCAGAAATTGAATCTCCTCCCCCGCCGTGGCCACATCCATTTGCATACAGCGCAGGCCGCGGTGGGTTTGGGCCAGTTCGCTGAGTTCATGATAGTGTGTGGCAAACAACGTGCGGGGCCGCCGCCCATCGTGGAGGTATTCCAAGGTTGACCATGCCAGCGATAGGCCATCAAACGTCGCCGTTCCCCGCCCCATTTCATCCATAATCACCAGAGATGACGGGGTGGCCTGATGCAAAATGGTGGCCGTTTCCGTCATTTCCACCATAAAGGTGGATTTGCCACTGGCAAGATCATCCGCCGCCCCCACGCGGCAGAAGACGCGGTCGCACAGGCCGAACGTCATGGCCTGCGCCGGCACAAAGGATCCCATTTGCGCCATGATGACCATCAGGGCATTTTGCCGAAGATAGGTGCTTTTGCCCGCCATGTTGGGACCGGTTAAAATGACCATGGCGCTGCCGGATTTAAGCTGGGTATCGTTGGGCACAAAGCGCTGTTGCCGCTGCCGTGCCTCGATAACAGGATGACGGCCTGCGGTGATCAGCAACGAGGGCTCCGGCACCACCACAGGACGGCACCACTGTTCATTCAGGGCATTGCGGGCGTGGGTCAGCAGCACATCCAGCAACGCCACCGCATCGGCCATGGCGATGAGGGCGGGGGCTTCACTAAGAACCTGCGCTGTTAGCACGGCAAACAAGTCTTTTTCCAGCGCCAGTGCCTCTGCGGTGCTGCGGGACAGGCGGGATTCAACCTCCTGCATCTCGGTCGTGGTATAGCGGATGGCATTGGCCAGCGATTGCCGGTGGATGAAAAGATCTCTAGGAAGGCCGTCCGCATTTTTGGGCGCACATTCCAAAAAGGCCCCCAAAAGGTTATTGGTTTTGTAGCGCAGGCCGGCTTTGGGATACAGGGCTTGATAGCGGGCTTCCAGATCGCGCAGATGGCGCTCTCCCTCCGCTGCGAAGGTTCGCAGCGCATCCAACTGCCCGTGATGGCCTGTGCGTATTACCCCCCCATCCCGCAGCGTTTTGGTGGGATCGGGATTCAGGGCATCCCTGAGGGTCTGACCCAAAAGACTATGGCTGGGCAAATTCGCCAGGGCGCCTGCCAGCAAAGGGGGCGGGGGGGGATACTGGGCCGCAAAGGCCTTGATATGTTCACACCCCGCCAAGGTTTGCATCAGGGCAATCAAATCCCGCGGCTGGCCCGCCCCCGCCGTTAAACGCGTCAAAAGACGACGAACATCCGCCAGCGGCGTCATGGTTTCTGAAACCTGACGGGCAAAATCCGGATGAAACACACCGTAATCCACAGCATCCCAACGCGCGGTGATCCCATCTGTCTGCACCAAAGGCCGCATCAGGTGTTCACGCAACAACCGGTGCCCCGCCGCCGTTTGGCAACGATCCAAAACGGATAAGAGACTGCCGGCTTTTCCCCCGTTTTGGGCATAAAACAGATCCAGATTTCTGGCGGTGGCCATGTCATAGCGCAGGGCATCATCCCGCCGGATCTGCTGAGGCGGATTTAGGGCCACCCCGCACCCTGTGGTGCCGAGGTATTGCAGGATAACACCAAAGGCGATGATTTCCGCATCCTGAAACGGGGCAAAGACAGATAGGTCTTGGGTTTTGTACAGGGCCTGCCATGCCCGCTGGGCGCGGGGCAAAAAAAACAAACTGGCGGGCTGGGGGCTCAGGCTGGTTTTGCGGGCATCCCTGAAAAAGGGATCCAGACGATCCCCCAGATCCTGATCCCGAATCAAAATTTCTTTGGGATCCAGAAAATACACCAGATTGCTCAATTGCGCCGTGGGCAGGGTTTGAACAAAGGCATCCCGCGTGGATACATCGCACCAAGCCACGGACACGTGATCCTGATGAAAGGCCAAGGCGCACAAAAAATGGGGGGCCTGCGGGGACAGCAGTGTTTCTTCAATCACCGTTCCGGAGGTTAGGACCCGAACGACCTCGCGCCGCAGCAGGACTTTGTCTTTGCCGCCGGTGCGCAGGGCCGCCTCTTCGGGGGTTTCCATTTGCTCGGCAATGGCCACTTTGTGTCCGGCCTCCAGCAACAGGGGAACATAGGCATACAGTTGATGCCACGGAATGCCGCACATAGCCGCAGCATTATCACGGTTTTTGTTGCGTTCTGTCAGCTGAATTTTCAGGCAGTCCGCCACCACCTTGGCGTTTTCAAAAAAAACCTCATAAAAATCCCCCATGCGAAACAACACAATGCAATCGGGGTGTTGATTTTGAAAGGCCTGATACTGGGCCATCATGGGGGTTAGGCTGGGGGCGTCGCTCATACCCCTGATTATGGGGGCATGGGTGTTCTTGTCAAGGCTGCGTCACGACTGTTTTTTGTGAAGACGTTTTTTGTAAACCCTCATAAGACTCAGAGCCACCGTCAGCACCGCAAGGGTGAGGAGCCATGGCCAAACCGCCTGCCAAAGCAGGGTTTGATCGCGGTAAAAGTCCCTGATGATTTCCACCGCAATCAGGGCAAACAGGGTGTTGTAAATGGTGGTGTAGTCTTTGGTTAAGCAGCGGTCAAATTGAAAAGTCATACCCTGTATAGACTGTTTGTAGCGATTAAAATTGGGAATCCACCGCGGCACGGCCTGGCAGTACGTGTCATACTCAGGGCCAAATTTTTGTTTTAGGAAATGTTCCTCTGCGGCAATGATGCTTTCGTAAATAAACCAATACAAACCAATGCCCAAAACAACCACAAAGGGATTCCCGTGAAACAAAAACAACCCTGAGTAAATCAGCATATTGCCCACATAAAGGGGGTTGCGGCAGAGTCCAAAATACCCCTCGATCACCAGTGTGTTGGCGTAAACCTCTTTGTTCAATCCGCCGCGTTTGATATAGGCCCACCCGATGGTGGCCAAGCGAAAAGCCAGCCCAGAAAACACCACCACAAGAGCGGCGATTTCTCTTGGCCCCAAAAGATCCCCTTCGGTATGGGCAATGGCCGCAGGTTTAAAGAAAACGAAAAACGGAAACAGAAATAAGGGAAAAACAATGTTTCTGTATTTAAAGAAGAAATCACCAATTTTGACAAACAGCGTTTTGGATGGTTCTGTCACAAAAAGTCCCCCTATTTAATGGCAATAATCCCAGAAAAATTGTACCAGCGGAAAAAATCCTCCACATGGCGAAAACCGACATTTTTAAGAAGGGCAACGTTTTCTTCCATACGGTAGGGGATCAAAACGTTTTCCAGAGCCTCTCGCTTTTGCGTGATTTCGGTGTTGGAGTAGCCTTGGGTTTTTTTGTAATCATAATAGTGATCAATAAACAGGCGATTGAGCATTCCATCGGCACTGATGAGTTTTTCAACAATAATCAAAACCCCGTTGTGGCCCAAGCCATCATAAATTTTCCGCGCAATTTTTTCCCGGGCCAGAGGCCGCACAAACTGCAGCGTCAGCACCATCAAAACGACGGAGGCATTTTCGATGGTGTAATTGCCTTCCAAATCCGCATGCACCAATTGCACGGATCGTTTTTCCGATATGTCGGCCAATTTGTTCCGCGCTTTTTCCAACATGGGGGCGGAATTATCCAGTCCCACAAACCCAATGCTGTCATCCAACAGGGGATGCAAATGATGAAAGGTTGTCCCCGTAGAGCACCCCAAATCGTACACGTGGGTTCCTGGGGCCGCAAAATCCTGCGTCAATTGACACGTCATTTTTTGAATTTCTTGATAAAAGGGAACGGACCGCCCCACCATGTCATCAAAAACGCCCGCCACCTTTTGATCAAAGGCGAAATCCCCCACCCGTTCGTTGGTTTCAAACAACGTGTCTTTGGGTTTGAACAGGGTTGCATTGTCCATAGGATGTTTCCGCCATTTGTATGTCGGGCATTCTGATCCTGTCTGATTCAAAAGTCATCAAAAAAAGGAAGTCTCTGAAAAAAAACAAAGGGGGCGCGAGGCCCCCTCTTAAGCCAACATCATCGTGGCTTTAGTCTTTTTGATCCATCAGGCGATAAAGGAACGATCCCAAAATGGCACCAGCGATGGGGGCAATCCAAAAGACAGGCAACTGTTGGATGGCCCAGTCCCCTGTGAACAAGGCCTGCCCTGTGCTCCGCGCGGGGTTGACAGAGGTGTTGGTCACGGGAATGCTGATGAGGTGAATCAACGTCAGTGCCAAACCAATGGTCAAGGGAGCAAAACCAGCTGGGGCGCCTTCACGGGTGGATCCCAAGATCACAATCAAAAAGCCCGCGGTCAGAACAACCTCGATCAGCACAGCCGAAACCAAGCCATATCCCCCAGGAGAGTGGGCCCCAAATCCATTGGATGCAAATCCACCGTCCGTATTAAAGCCAGGGGCACCTGATGCGATGAGATACAGAATCCAAGCGGCAGCCACAGCCCCGAGAACCTGAACAACAATATAAGGCAAAACACGAGACGCAGGACAACGCCCCGCAGTCCAAAGACCAATGGTGACCGCCGGATTAAAATGTCCACCGGAAATATGCCCAAGGGCATAGGCCATGGTCACAACGGTAAGGCCGAAAGCCAAAGAAACCCCTGCAAACCCAATGCCCAGCTCTGGGAACCCAGCGGCCAGAACGGCACTGCCACATCCCCCGAAAACCAACCAAAAGGTTCCTATAAATTCTGCCAGTAACGGACGTGTCATCATTGCAAAAACTCCAAAAAAAATTGACGAAAACGGGGTGAACCCTATCGGCCACCCTTTTTACATGGCTATGACGCAAACGCAAGGCTGTTGTAGATTGTGTACCAGATTTATTCCTGCCCCAGTTCCCACGTATTTTCATCCACCGCTTTCAGGGTATAGCCTGAAGAAATCAGGGCCTCTTGAAGGGCTGCGGCCTCCCCCTTAAAACCCACGTTCAGGCGCAGCCCATTGGGGGTGATGTCCTGCACGTTCGCAAAGGCGACGTTGGCGATGCTTCGCACAGTACTCAGGGCCTGAAAACGCGCCTTAACATCGGAGATTGGGATATCAAGCATTAGGGAGGTCTGCCCTGTTATGGGGGCAGATTGAGGGGATCCCTCCAAAAGGGTCATGGCCTGGGTCATGGCCGCTTTGTAGGTGGGGGCTGAGGGAACCTCCCCCGCATTCAGGGGTTGATCAAACTCCCCCAAGGTGCGCATGCCCCCAGATTCCGGAACAAACACGCTGACATGAAGGGCTGTATCTTGGGGCTGAAACGCCACATAACGGATATCGGCGCTGGGATAACGGGCCTTTAGGTCTGTGATCACCGGATGGGTGGAAAGGGGAAGCGTGGTTAAAGTTTTCAGTTTGGCCTGCGAGGGGTCCTGCCCTCTTGGCAAAATCACACCCGACTGGGCGGCAGCCTGTTGAATGGCCACATCTTGATCGGGGGGAAAGGTTGTGTGCCAAGCCTCGGATGCATCCTGCCAAAAGGGAATCACGAGGGTGGTGGCCCGTGACTGTCCCTTAGGATTCAGGCCCAGACGGCCGGCGAGATCGCGGACCTTTGCGGTATACAGGTGCATAGTCACCATGGCCCTATAGCGATGGGCCGATACCTTTTCCCACACAATATCCGTGGCATAAACATACCGGCTGTCGATATTGGCAGAGGCCACGGCGGCATCCGTCACGGCCGCAGGGTCGCTGGCGATTTGCTTGAGGGCTTGCTTGACGGCCTGTTGCGTCCCCTGTTTTTGGGCCAGAGCGCGGGCGTCTGTGGCTTTATCAGCAGAGGCATCCAAAGACAGATTATCAATGCTCATCAAATCAACAGCCCATACCGGCTGAACGCCGAGCAGACAAAGCATCAAAACAAACAGGGGGAAAAAGCGTTTCATGGGAACAGTGCATGTGGTATAGAAAAAAACTGCTGTTGACTATAGGGGATAAATCATTATGACGCAAACCTTGTCCTACAAAGCCGCCGGTGTGGATGTTGAGGCTGGCGATGCCTTTGTATCCCGCATTGCGCCGCTGGCCAAAGCCACGGCCCGTCTGGGATCCATGGACGGGCTGGGGGGGTTTAGCGGGTTTTTTGATCTGTCCGCCCTGAATTACAAAAAACCGGTTTTGCTCTCGGCCACAGACGGCGTGGGCACCAAGCTGTTGGTGGCCAAAGCCATGGGGCAGTATCATGGCATTGGGGTGGATGCCGTGGCCATGTGCGTCAATGATCTGTTGGTCCATGGGGGGGAGCCCCTGTTTTTTCTGGATTACCTTGCCACCGGCAAACTGGAACCCGATACCCTGACAGCGATTGTGGCGGGGATTGCTGATGCCTGCCAAGAGGTGGGATGCGCCCTGATCGGTGGGGAAACCGCCGAAATGCCGGGCCTTTACGGGCATGGCGATTTTGATATTGCCGGTTTTGCGTTGGGTGTTGTGGAAAAAGAAGGCATCATTACCGGAAAAACCATTGTTCCTGGGGATATGATTGTGGGTTTGCCGTCCTCTGGCTTGCACGCCAACGGCTTTTCTCTGGTGCGGGCCATTGTTGAGAGAGAGGGTCTGTCGTATCATGATCCTGCGCCGTTTGATCCGGATCAATCGTTGGGCCAAGCGTTGCTGACCCCAACAAAGCTGTATGTCAAACCCGTTTTGGATCTGCTGAAAACCACCCCTGTGAAGGGGATGGTGCACATCACAGGGGGCGGCTTTCATGGCAATATCCCCCGCATTGTGCCCGAAACCTGCACCGCGGTTTTGCGTCATGGCACGTGGGAGGTTCCGGCTGTGTTTGACTGGCTGCGGGCGCGGGGCAACCTGTCTGAGGATGAGATGCACACCACCTTTAACGCAGGTCTGGGCTATATCCTGATTGTGGCGCCGGAGCATATCGAGGCCACCCTGAACGCCCTGCCCGACGCCACCTTGGTGGGCAAGATCATCCCCAGAGACGGTCCGGCTGTGTGGGTTCAGTAACGGCAAGGGTCAACTTCACCTGAATCCCTCTGGCGTGTCCCTGCCCCTCCACTAGGCTTTGGCTTGCGCCCTAAGATGACCTTCACCCGCAAGGGCATTGTCCTTGGGCAAGCTCATATAAAAAACCGTTCCCTTTCTGGTCGATTCAAACCAAATACGGCCCCCGTGCAGTTCAATGATTTTTTTGGCCATGGGCAAACCAACGCCCGCATTTTCCGTTTGGGCATTAAGGGATTCGAAAAGAGAAAAAATATGATCCGTATAAAGCTTTTCAATACCGGTCCCATTGTCCTGCACTTTAATCACCCATTCTGTTTCCAGATCTTGACAGGATAATCCCACGATGGGGGGAATGCTGGGGTTATGGTCAATCCCATTTTTAATCAGGTGATACAGGGCTTTTTTGAAAGACCCATAATGACAAAACACATCGGGAAACACCCCAAACGTTTTGATGCGGGCACCGCGTTTTTTAATGACAGGCAGCAGATCTTTCAAAGCGGCCTGTATCATTTTATGCAAAGACGTTTCAGGAAAAGGAGGAGCAATCTGAATGTGATCGTACTCTGAAAGGCCTTGTAAACGCTTTAAACTCAGCGTTGTCCATCGTTTGACTTCGGCCAGTTTTTTTAGGGCGGCCTCGCGTCTTTCCGATTCCTCCAGCGCCACTGTGCTTTGCAAAATGGCCCGCAGAGGATCGGAAAAAACATGGGTTAAACTATGGGACAGGGTTTCATACTGCCGCTGCATGCGAACCAAAGCGTCGTGATCGCTGTTGCCATCAAAGGTGCCCAGATGTTCCGTCAAAAAAATCGCTTTTTCCCGCGTATAATAGATCACCAGACGCTTCATTTCTTCCGTCCAGTCGTTTTCTTCGAAATTGATAATGGCATTTAGGCCAGCTTGCTGCCATTTTTCCGTATCATCCAGCATAGAATCACCCCTTAACCCCACAAGATAGGTCCCGTTGGGGTTTCGGCTATCGGCTTTGATGTATTCATTCACCACGTGATAGCCGCTTTTGGGATGAAATTTCAGACTGATCATCGCCATATGATAGCGCCCATTCAAAAGCATCTGAAGCGCATCGTCGCTATTCTGGGCAATATCAGGTTTAATAAGAAAAGATTTTTCCAAAAGATCGGCAACCTTTTTGATGGTCCCATCATCCCCTGCCGCCACCAGAACCCGCCATTTGGACACCAGATCCGGCAGATGAAGGCGCCTATCAATCAGGGATTCTTCGTTAAGAGATGTATCATAGAGCTTTGAGAGTGCGCCCTCTTCTCGTCCCAAAGAAAACCTTTGATCCACCTCTTGGTCAAAGCGTGCCAAGGCCTTTGATTCATCTGTGGTTTGATTTCTGGATTCAAGCTTTAGTTTTTCCAGATGTTCGTCATAAAGTCTCCGTCGGGTGATGCCCAAGGCATTGCCAGGGTTTAAGGCCATGTATTTTTTGACATAATCGGATAGAGATTTGGTGCTGAAGGGCTTGGTAATATAGCCTGAGGCCCCAAAGCGCATGGCCGTGTTGAAATCCGCACTGACTTGGGATGCTGTGATGATCACCACATAGCTTTTGGGATCAAAATCTCTGATTTTTTTTAATAACGTTAATCCCGACAGGCCCCCTGGAAACGTCAAATCCAAAAAAATAATATCGGGGGCCACTTGGGTAAACAGGGACCATCCCGCCTCTGGATCGTTGGCAAAGCTTTTTTCGCACTCTGGCAGGGACTGCGAAACAATGGAACGATAGCGCAGATCATCCTCAATGATCAAAATCCGTAACTTTTCGGTTTCCTGAAAAGATTTCCCCATGAAAAACCCCTGATAAACAGTTCAAAAAACAGTTTACCAGCGTATGATTGACGAGGCGTAAAGGATTTTACGCGGACTGTTGATTTTCAAAGGCAATGCGCCGAAGGAACACCGCCCCAACCTTAGCCCACGGCTTGACGGACCTCTTCGGCGAAGTCTTTTTTCTCAATTTCGATGCCCTCGCCCAGCTGATAGCGGGCATATCCGGTCAAGGTGATGGCAGAGCCTTCGGTCTTGGCCACACCTTCCACCACATCGGCGATGCGGGTTTCGTTGTCCATTACAAAGGTTTGTTCCAGCAGGACGACCTCTTGGTAGAATTTTTTCAGGCGTCCCTCGATCATTTTTTCAATGATGGATTCGGGCTTGCCGCTGGCGCGGGCTTGGTCGGAAAACACATCCCGTTCCTTTTGAATGGCGATGGGGTCCAGATCAGAAACAGACAGGGACTGGGGAAAAGCCGCCGCAACATGCATGGCCAGCTTGCGGCCTAAATCTTTTAAGGCGTCCGCTTTGGCGCCAGAGGAGAGGGCCACCAAAACACCAATTTTGCCCAAACCTGGGGCCAATTCGTTATGAACGTAAGATACCACAGCGCCGGCGGGAACGGACAGAGCCGTCAAGCGACGCAGGGTCATTTGTTCCCCAATGGTGGCAATCAGGTGGGTCAGTTCTTCCTCAACCGTGCGTCCCGTTTCGGGATAGGGCTGAGTTTTCAGGGCTTCCACATCGGTGAGGCCTTGCTTAAGCGCAAGCTGGGCCAACGTTTTGACAAAATTTTGAAAGGATTCATTGCGGGCCACAAAGTCGGTTTCCGCATTGACTTCCAGCACCACACCGCGGGGGCCGTCCACAGCCACAGCCACCAGACCATCGGCGGCGGCGCGGGATGATTTTTTGGCCGCAGCGGCCAGACCTTTTTTACGCAGCCACTGCTGGGCTTCTTCAAAGTCCCCGTTGGTTTCGGTTAGGGCTTTTTTGCAATCCATCATGCCTGCGCCACTTTTTTCACGCAAATCACGGACCATTTCGGCGGTAATTGTTGCCATTGTGTTATCTCCTGTTCAACGATGCACGTCTTAATACAATAAAATCATTTAGGCCGCGGCGGTATCGGCGGGGGTTTCCTCTGTGGTGTCAGAGCGATAATCCGCCACATCCACACGCAAACCCGACAAAACAGCGGCAGCAAAGGCGTCACAGTACAATCTCAGGGCCTTTCGCGCATCATCATTGCCAGGCACAGGATAGGTAATGCCCGCAGGATCCGCGTTGGTGTCCAGAATGCCCACGATGGGAATGCCCAGTTTGTTGGCCTCTTGAACGGCAATGCGCTCGCGGTTGACGTCCAGAACGATAATCAAATCGGGGGCTGCGTTCATTTGGCGGATTCCCCCCAGAACGCGCTCCAGCTTCTCGCGTTTGCGGTCCAGATCCAGACGTTCTTTTTTGGTCAAGGTGGTGCCGTGATCCTGAATGTATTTTTCCATCTGGGCCAAAGACTGAATGGAGTTTGACACGGTTTTCCAGTTGGTCAAGGTTCCGCCCAACCAGCGGTGGTTGATGTAATACTGGCCACATTTTTTGGCCGATTCGGAGACGATTTCACTGGCCTGTTTTTTGGTGCCCACGAACAGAATCCGGCCACCTTTGGCGGCTGTGGATTCCACGGCCACCATGGCCTGTTCCAGCAGGGGAACGGTTTGTTCCAAATCCAGAATGTGGACCCCTGCCCGCACGCCAAAAATATAGGGGGCCATGTGGGGATTCCAGCGACGGGTGGTGTGCCCAAAATGGACACCGGCATTAATCAGTTGACGCAAATTGATGTGGGGACGTGACATAAAAACAAAGTTCCTTTTTTCCAGTTAAACCTGGCACAAGATGTGACCCGAAGACCAAACCCCGAAGGGACCGCCTGAGGGCACCAGAAAAGCTCTTGTGCGCGTGATGGCCTTCCTCATACAGGATTTTTGGGGAAACAGCAAGGGGGAATTCAGAACCAACCGCCATGATGGCTTCCCAACCCCCACCCACAGTCTTGCCATGCCCCCGCGTTGCCTTTATAAAGAACGCGTGAGACAACAGCAGAGGAATGTATGCCCAAACGAGAGGATATTTCGTCGATTTTGATCATTGGGGCGGGGCCCATTGTCATTGGTCAGGCGTGCGAGTTTGATTATTCGGGAACACAGGCCTGCCGCGCCCTGCGGGACGAAGGATACCGCGTGATCCTGATCAATTCCAATCCCGCCACCATTATGACGGACCCCTCATCGGCCGATGCGGTGTATATTGAACCCATCACCCCTGACTTTGTCACCCAGATCATTGCCAAAGAACGCCCTGATGCTTTGTTGCCCACCATGGGGGGGCAGACGGCTTTGAACACGGCGCTGGCTTTGGAAAAGGCCGGTGTTTTAAAACAGTACAATGTGGAATTGATCGGGGCCAACGCCGAGAGCATTGAACGCGCCGAAGATCGCCTGAAATTCCGCAATATCATGGACGGCTTGGGTCTGGAAAGCCCCAAAAGTCAATTGGTGCGATCCCTCAGCGATGCGCGAGAGGCGCTGTCTTTGGTGGGACTGCCGGCCATCATTCGACCCTCGTTCACCTTGGCCGGAACGGGCGGTGGCATTGCGTACAACAGCGAAGAGTTTGAAGCCATTGTGGGCAACGGTCTGAAACTCTCTCCCGTGGGGGAGGTGTTGGTTGAGGAATCCGTTCTGGGCTGGAAAGAATATGAAATGGAGGTCGTGCGCGACCGCGCCGATAACGCCATCATTGTCTGTTCCATCGAAAACATCGACCCCATGGGCATTCACACAGGGGACAGCATCACCGTGGCGCCGGCGTTGACCCTGACGGATAAAGAATATCAGCAAATGCGCGATGCCTCCATCGCCGTTTTGCGGGCCATTGGGGTGGAAACAGGGGGATCCAACGTGCAGTTTGCGGTGAATCCGGAAACGGGCCGTCAGGTGGTCATTGAAATGAACCCCCGCGTGTCGCGCTCTTCGGCCTTGGCGTCAAAGGCCACGGGATTCCCCATTGCGAAAATTGCGGCCAAGCTGGCCGTGGGCTATACGCTGGATGAACTGCAAAACGACATCACCCGCACCACACCGGCGGCGTTTGAGCCCACCATTGATTATGTGGTCACCAAAATCCCGCGCTTTGCCTTTGAAAAATTCCCGGGCACCACCCACCATTTGACCACCGCCATGAAATCTGTGGGTGAGGTTATGGGGCTGGGCCGTAATTTCAAAGAATCCTTTCAAAAAGCCTTGGCCTCTTTGGAAACGGGCCTCACCGGCTTGAACACCCCAAAAGGCGCTGACTCTGTGGATACCGAGGCCCTGCGGCGCAAGCTGGCCGAGCCTATTCCTGAGCGTTTGCTGTGGGTGGCCGAGGGTCTGCGGCGCGGCCTGACGCCGGAGGATATCTATGCCATCACAAAAATTGATCTGTGGTATCTGCGCCAGATCGCCGAAATTGTGGACACAGAAAAGGCATTAACAACGATGACGCCAGAAAGCCTGTCCCCCGAAGATTGGCTGTCCCTGAAACGCGACGGGTTTACCGATGCCCGTTTGGGGGAAGTGCTGGGGGTTTCCCCTGAGGCTGTGAAACAGCATCGCTTGGGCCTTCCCGTGGTTTACAAGCGGGTGGATACTTGCGCGGCGGAATTTGCCGCCAGCACGGCCTATATGTACAGCACCCACGAAGCGGCTGGTCAGGGTCGTGAATCCCTAACCTGCGAAGCCAACGTTTCTGACAAAACCAAAATCGTGATTCTGGGCGGCGGCCCCAACCGGATTGGTCAGGGGATTGAATTTGATTATTGCTGCGTTCATGCGGTTCTGGCCACGCGGGCCTTGGGTCACGAGGCCATTATGGTCAACTGCAACCCCGAAACCGTGTCCACCGATTATGATTTGTCGGATCGCCTCTATTTTGAACCCTTAACGGCCGAACACGTCATTCAGATTTGCCAAAAAGAACAGGAAAACGGCCGCCTGCTGGGCGTCATCGTGCAATTCGGGGGACAAACCCCCCTGAAACTGGCCCACGCGCTAGAGGCCGCCGGCATTCCCATTTTGGGCACATCCCCCGATGCCATTGATCTGGCGGAGGATCGCGAGCGCTTTCAGCAATTGCTGCATACCCTGAACCTGAAACAACCCGCCAACGCCATTGCGCTGGGGGCGGAGGACGCTCTGCGGCACGGGCAGGCCCTTGGCTTTCCGCTGGTTGTTCGCCCCAGTTACGTTTTGGGCGGGCGGGCCATGGCGGTGGTGCATGATGCTGATGAACTGCGGGCCTATCTGGAGCGCGAAGCGGCCATCTTGGGGGATAAACCCATTTTGCTGGATTCCTTTCTGAATGATGCCTATGAAATTGACGTGGATGCCCTGTGCGATGGGCAAGATGTCTTTGTGGCCGGCATTATGGAACACATCGAAGAGGCCGGCATTCACTCCGGTGATTCCGCGTGTTCTCTGCCGCCCCATTCTTTGCCGGATCGTCTGTGCGATGAATTGAAACGTCAAACCCTCGCTTTGGCCTTGGCCCTGAAGGTGCGGGGCCTGATGAACATCCAATTCGCCATTCGTGATAACGTGGTGTATGTGCTGGAGGTCAACCCCCGCGCATCCCGCACCGTGCCCTTTGTGGCCAAAGCCACGGGTTTGCCGCTGGCGGCCATGGCCACGCGCCTGATGGCGGGGCAGACGTTGGCGGATTTGCCGGAACTGAAAACCTATACCCCGCCGCTGTCTTTTGCGGTGAAGGAATCCGTGTTTCCGTTTTCCCGTTTCCCAGGGGTGGATGTGCTGCTGGGCCCAGAAATGAAATCCACGGGGGAGGTCATGGGGCGCGATGCCACCTTCGCCCGTGCCTATGCCAAGGCCCAGATTGCTGCGGGCACGCCGCTGCCCCTGTCGGGGCGTGTGTTTCTTTCGGTGCGGGATGCGGACAAAGCCGCCATTGTGACACTGGCCAAAGATCTGGAATCCATGGGCTTTGCCCTGCTGGCCACCCAAGGCACCGCCGCCATCATTCGCAGCGCCGGTTGCACAGTGGAAACCGTGCTGAAGGTTGGGGAGGGTCGCCCCGATATCGTCGATGCCCTGATCAGCAAAACCGTGGATCTGGTCATCAACACCACATCGGGATCGCAGGCCATCAAGGACAGTTTTTCCATCCGCCGCACCGCTGTGACCAACAGCATCCCCTACGTCACAACCTTGGCCGCCGCCCGCGCCACGGTTTCCGCCATGCGGGCCACGAAGGAGGAAGGGTTGCGGATTTTTGGGTAGGTGAAAAAAAACCAAGGTCATCACCCAGCGTCTGGGACACGTGGTCTTTCCTGAACCCTGGGGCCAGCTTTGCTGAGGTGGCTAGGGGCTTTGAGGGAGGGGTTTGCGGGGTTGGTGGGGAAGGGGTAACATTTTGCAGGGGGGCGCATGACCGAAACGCACGGGGCTATTGTTTTATTCAACGCACAAAAAATCCGCCGTACTTGGTATCACGGTGCATGGTGGTTTTCGGTGGTGGACGTGGCAGGCGCACTCACCGAAAGCCCAGACCCTGGGGCCTATTGGCGCAAGCTGAAACAGCGGCTGAATGAGGAAGAAAGTGAAGTCGTGACATTTTGTCACGGGTTGAAACTGCCTGCTCCTGACGGAAAAATGCGTGCGACTGATTGCGCCAACACCGAATCGCTGTTGCGGATTATTCAGTCTATTCCGTCCCCCAAGGCCGAACCGTTCAAGCGTTGGCTGGCGAAGGTGGGGTATGAGCGGATTCAAGAGATTGAAAATCCTGAACCGGCGCAAGAGCGCATGAAAGGCCTTTACGAGGAAAAAGGCTATCCCAAAGACTGGATCGACAAACGCCTGCGTGGTATGGCGGTGCGGCAGGATTTGACCGATGAATGGAATCGTTTCACCCAGAAAGTCGATGTTGCTTATAAAACCGTTATTTTGCGCACAGTGAATGGCTTTTTTCATCGGCAGGATGATTCACGCCGTCGTTTACAGGCACATGAGGGATCAGAAATGGGTTCACGCCCTCGAGACATCCTACATTATAGCCGTATTGATTGGGGAACGAACGTCTTTGATGATGGGTATAGATACCACAAACGCTACAAAAGTAGTGTTTAGCCACATAAGTGTTGAATTGATACAGTTGCAGATTCTCTTTCCCTTGCACTATGTGTATAGCATCAATAGAAACTGACGCTACGATGGCACCTTTTCGGCGGCACATAGAACAATCGCATCTGCGTGGGTTAACGATACCTTCAGGCAGCGTCAGTTCCAACACCACTGAACCACAGTGGCACGTCAGCCGATGCTTGGGCTGTATAACGACATTGCCCACTTGCTGAATTCCCATATCTACCACGTCAACCGGTACACGGCCAGCGCGTGGGCTTCCTCTTGGCCGGCGACGTTGGCGTAATCTTGGCTGCCGCCGACGGTGAAGGTCACGCTTTGGGCCTCTCCCACGGGGGTGCTATAGGCGAATTCCAAGGTTTGCTCGCGCCCGCTGGGGGTCAGGTCATAGTTGGTGGTGCGGGATGCATAGCTGCCGTCATCCTGATACCCACTGATGCTGGATAGCGACCCGCTGCCCGAGCGATTGCGCAGCGGCTGGCGCAGGGATACCATGGCGGCATCGCCAGAGCTCGCCACATCGGTGGACACCAGACCCAACATCGTGCTGTCCGACGATACATCGTTCATGGCAAAGGCCTGATTTTGGGTTTGAACATCGCTGGTGGCGTACATGTAATTTCCCGTCAAAAAGGTCGATGGGGAAAGGCTGTAGGTGGCACTGACCCCTGCAAAGGTGGTGTTGGTGTCATTCACCTCAAACGCCCCGTTGAACAAAGCGCCCAGAACCTGCCCCTTTTCCCGCATCACACCGGTAAAGGCCGCCACGTCCAGATCATCCGCAATGCGCTGGGCATATTCCAAATCATACCCCATGGTTTTGTTGTCGTTGACCATGGGCACAGATCCTTCCGCGCTGTAATTTTTGGAAAAAGCAGACCCCACCCGCAGGGCAGAGGTTTGGGACACCGGCACGCTGATTTGCATCCGGTTGGCATCTTGATCGGCATACACCGCGGGATTCATGGCAAAACCCGCCCGTAACGTGTCGCTGCTTTGATAGGAAAACAGGGGTGACATGCCGCCGCCCTTCACGTATCCCAAAGACGACGCGGCCACACCCAAGGTATCATCGCGTTTATCGGATGATGCGGACCAGTTATAAATGCTGCCCGCCTGACCCTGATCATCGCGGTCGGCAAAGGCCGAGGCCGACTGCCACAACGCCCCAAATTTATCCGTCAAATCCGCGGGATTCATGTCATCCACCAAGGTTTTCACAGGCGCGTTATAAACCCGCCCATACCCATCCAAAAACGCCACACTCCCCGTCTGCAAACTGTCCCCAAAGGCCGAAGACAACAAACCCGAAGGCATCGGCGTCGTCAAACCGCTGGCGGTGGCGACGGACGTGGCGCCTTGGGGCTTTGTGGCCTCGTCCAAATTCACCAAACCATGACCGTAAACATCATCCACACCGGCATCCCCCAAATCCGTGGCGGTATCCAGCAACAATGTCACCACCTGCTCGGGCGTTAAATTGGGAAACGCACCCATCAACACCGCCACAGCCCCAGAAACATGGGGCGCGGCGAAGGAGGTGCCGCTAACCGTCTGATAACTTCCATTGTTTCCCGTGGTGACGATATTCACCCCAGGGGCCGCCAGACAGAAATTTTTCGTGTCGCCGCAGCCATTGCTGAAATTGGCAATGGTGTTGTTTTGATCCGTGGCCACGACGTTTAGCCATGTTCCTGTGCCAACAGGGGTACCACTGATCACGGGCAAGCGGGCGTCAAAAGAGGATTGATTCCGATTAAAAAGTGTCGTGGCCCCTGGAATGGTGAAAAACGTATTGGCAGGAAGACTTCCCACGGGGTTGGCATTGGGATTATCGTAAAATAAAATCGCCCCATTGACACTGTTAAATCCATCATTTCCAGCCGCAAAGACAACCACCTTGCTGGCGGCCTCGGCATTGGCCAAGGCTGTGACATATGCAGAATTAAGAGCCCCTATCGTCTCGGTTTTGGGAATTGGGGTTCCATAAAACACTGTACCGACACCATCACGGGGATCCGGCCCCGAAACAAACGTCCGGCTACCCAAACTCAGATTAATGATATCAACAGAGTCATTAGCACGGGCTATATTGAGTGAAGAGGCTAAGTTTGGGAAACTAAACCCTCTGTCTTGCCCCGCACGAATGGGCAGAATTTTGGCATCATAGGCCACACCATGCATGCCCAACCCGTTGCGAACACTGGCCACAACGCCAGAAACCCAGTTCCCATGGTAAATGGTGTCGGGATTGTTAACATTGGTGTCACCACCAACAACATCAACCCCCGCCAGCATATTACCGGCCAAATCCGGATGGGTCGTATCAAATCCGGAATCGATCACGGCCACCGTCACACCGGCACCCGTATACCCACGGGCGTAGGCGGAAGAAGCCTTGATCTTCCCCAAGCCATATTGATTGTTGTATTCCAACGTTTCAAAATTGCTGGGAGGCGTTGGCGTAGGATCTGGATTAGGTGTAGGGTCCGGCGTTGGCGTTGGATCACCACCGCCTCCACCCCCGCCACCGCCACCGCCAGCAGCAAGGGCCACGATACCCCCCACCGCAAGACCCCCCAAGACATAGTAAGGAAGATCTGAGGAAACCTCTTGGGGGGCAGGCTTCGTCTGTTTTGGCTGTTTTTTCTGTTTTTTAGAGGCTGTTTTTTTCTCTGATGGTTTGGGTTTTTCAGGGGTTGATGACTGCGCCTGAGTCACGGGTTGAGGCGCTGGCTGAGGGACTGGCCGTTGCTGGGGCACAGAGACTGGGGAAGCATTCTGTTCAATCACAATCGTATCATCCGCCATAATGGTTGACGACGCGGCGTAGGCAGACATAACCGATTGGGCGCTAAGGATAAAGCTTAAAAAAACGATAGTGCTTTGACGCATAAAAATTTCCATTAACTCTATGAATTTTTATAATATGCCCCAACTTGGGAAACAAGACAAATATAAACACAAAACCATTAAAATAAAAGAAATAAAAGCACTGTCAGAGGACAGAAAACGAATCCCCGATCCCCCAACGGCCGATAGATTTGTCAAAATTTTAGAGATGGAATTTTGGGGCTGATGTGCTATACCCGCTGTCATGATATCGGCAACCCCGTTTTTGGATCGTATTGATACCCTGCAGGATCTTAGGGCCCTGAATGAGGATGACCTTCCCGCCTTGGCCGCAGAAATCCGCACCGAAATGATTGAAACGGTGTCCCAAACAGGGGGGCATTTGGGGGCAAATCTTGGTGTGGTGGAGCTAACGCTGGCCCTGCACTTTGTGTTTCACACGCCTGAGGATAAACTGATTTGGGATGTGGGGCATCAGGCCTATCCCCATAAAATGCTCACCGGTCGGCGGGCCATGATGCCCACCCTGCGTCAGGGGGGGGGATTATCCGGATTTACCAAACGCTCGGAAAGCCCCTACGATCCCTTTGGCGCGGGACACAGTTCAACGTCTATTTCTGCGGCGCTGGGAATGCGTGTGGGCCAGATCCTGCAACACAAAAGCCATAACAACGCCATTGCCGTCATCGGGGATGGGGCCATGAGTGCCGGCATGGCCTATGAAGCCATGAACAACGCAGGGGCGCTGAGGCATAAGATGCTGGTGGTGTTAAACGACAACGATATGTCCATCGCCCCGCCGGTGGGGGCCATGAGTCATTATTTGTCCCGCCTGATTTCGTCAAAATCCTATCGCTCTCTGCGGGAGGTTGTGAAGGGCTTTGGGGAAAAACTGCCCAAATCCGTTATGGTGGCCGCCAAGCGAGCCGAGGAATTCACCCGCGGCCTGATGGTGGGCGGCACGTTGATTGAGGAACTGGGGTTTTATTATGTCGGCCCCGTGGATGGGCACCGGCTGGACGCCCTGATTCCCCTGCTGACCAACATCCGTGACAGCCATATTGATCGGCCTGTGTTGCTGCACGTGGTGACGCAAAAGGGCAAGGGGTATGCCCCTGCTGAGGCCTCTGCCGATAAATTCCACGGCGTCACCCGTTTTGATGTCTCCACGGGTCAGGCGGCCCCTGCCAAGCCTGCCGCGCCCAGTTATACCTCTGTTTTTGGAAAAACCTTGGTTGCCTTGGCGGAAAAGGATCCCAGCATTGTGGGCATCACCGCCGCCATGCCCAGTGGGACGGGACTGGATATGTTGGCCAAGGCCTTTCCGGATCGGTGTTTTGATGTGGGCATTGCGGAACAGCATGCGGTGACCTTTGCCGCCGGATTGGCGTGCGAGGGGATGCGGCCCTTTGTTGCGCTGTATTCCACCTTTCTGCAACGGGCCTATGATCAGGTGGTCCATGATGTGGCCATTCAACAGCTGCCCGTGCGCTTTATGATTGACCGTGCGGGATTGGTGGGGGCCGATGGGGCCACCCATGCGGGCAGTTTTGATCCCGTGTTTTTGGGCACCCTGCCCCATTTTGTGCTGATGGCCCCCGCGGATGAGGGCGAATTGGTGCGCATGATCGCCACCGCCGCCGCCATTGACGATGCCCCCAGCGCGGTGCGCTATCCCAGAGGCTCTGGCACGGGGGTCATGCTGCCCGAAGCCAAACCCATCCCCCTAGGCCACGGGCGGGTTTTGCAATCGGGGGATGGGGTGGCGATTTTGAGTTATGGCACCCGTCTGGCGGCGTGTCTGGAGGCCGCGCACACGCTGAAACACCACGATAACCTGACCATCACCGTGGCGGATGCACGGTTTCAAAAACCGCTGGATACGGCCCTGATCACCCAACTGGCCCGCCATCACCAGCATTTGATTGTGGTGGAGGATGCCAGTGTGGGGGGCTTTGCCAGTCATGTTCTGGATTTTCTGGTGCGGCAGTCTTTGCACCGCGGCCTGTCCACCATCACCCCCCTGATTTTGCCGGATCGGTTTTTGGATCACGACACGCCCGAGGCCCAGTGGGAGGCCTGCGGCCTATCCGCCCAAGCCATTGCGGCCAAGGTGCGGGAGGTTGGGGGGTCCTGATGCGTTTGTTCACGTGGCTGTTGGTTGGGGCTGTTTTGTTTCGGGGGTTGATCCCTGCGGGGTATATGCCGCAGGCTGGTGGGGAAAAGCATCTTTTCAACATCGTCATTTGTACCGCCGCGGGATCCCAAACCATCACCGTGGATGACCATGGCCAGCCTGCCAAAAACAATAACAACGGGAATCAAAAGCATACCGGTCTTAAAGCCCCGTGTCTTTTTGCCGTGATCACCTCTGTCATTGTGCCGGTCTCGCTTTCGGCCCCGTTGATGGTGCTGCAGGGGTATGCGGCCCCTGTGTTTTCTGCCCCTGCATTGCATCCCGCCATGGCGGTGCTGCGCAAGACGGCCCCGCCCCGCGCCCCGCCCCTGTTTTCCTGATTTTTCGTTGTTTTTTTTGCATCTGCTGCGCCCTTGGGGTGTGGCCATGCGTTTTTTAACGTTTCAGGAGATTTTCCATGACGACATCTTTATCTTTCCGCATCAAAAGCGGTGGGTTTTGGCTTACCCTTTTTTTAATCACCCTGTCTTTGTCGGCGTTTGCCCAAGAGACAAAAAACAAACCCCTTTCTGTGAACATTACCAAAGGCAACCTAATCAAAAGCCATACCGTCCCCACCGTAAAGGAAGCCACCCGCACCATCCAGCAAACCCCTGGCGGTGTTGAGGTTGTGCCGCTAGAGGCCATCGAAAACCGCTATATCCAGAATTTTCAGGACACGTTGTCCTTTGTCCCTGGGGTGTATGCCCAAAAACGCTTTGGGGAGGAGGTTCGGCTGTCCATTCGGGGATCTGGCCTGTCCCGCGGCTTTCATATGCGGGGAATTACCCTGCTGCAGGATGGGATTCCCTTTAATCTGGCCGATGGGGGGGGGGATTTTCAAGAGGTTGATCCCCTAGCCCTGCAGTATATCGAGGTTTATAAGGGGGGCAACGCGCTGGCCTACGGCGGCAACAGTCTGGGCGGGGCCATCAATATGGTTTCCCACACGGGTTACACCGCCAGCGGCAACCAAGTGCGCCTTGAGGCTGGATCCGAGAGCACCGTTCGCGCCCATGCCAGCAGCGGGGCTGTGTTCGATGATCAGGATATGTTCCTGAGCCTAACCAACACCACCAGCAACGGGTTTCGCCAGCACAGCGATCAGGGCAGCGTCAAACTGAACAGCAATTACGGCATCAAGGTCCGTGATGATCTGGAAACACGGTTTTACCTGAGCGGGAACATTATTGAACAAGACCTCCCCGGAACCCTCAGCCGTGAAGATGCCCTGAATAACCCCGATAAAGCCAACCCTGCGCAGGTTAAGGGGGATCAGAAGCGGGATATCCGTTCGCTGCGCCTGTCCAACAAAACCACCTACACCCTTTCCAACACACAAACGGTGGAGGGCGGGATGTTTTTAAACCGCAAAGACCTGTTTCACCCGATTTTCGCGGTAGTGGATCAGGAAAGTTCGGATTATGGGGGATTTGGAACCCTGAAGGGATCCTATGATCTGGCGGGGCATGCCAACCGGTATCGGGCTGGCTTTACGGCCCAAGCG